>NZ_JBSGZD010000397.1:0-5919 GCF_053610825.1 Streptomyces sp. NPDC054863
GGCGCCATTTCTGGTTGTCGCCGCCCCAGCAGGTGTAGAGCTGGACCTTGGCGCCGTTGCCGGTGCCGGCGGCGTCCAGGCACTTGTTGCCGTAGACCCTGAGCTCGCCGGCGGCGGTGTGGGTCCACTGCTGGTGGGTGCTGTTGTGGCAGTCCCACAGCTGGAGCTGGGTGCCGTCGGCGGTGCCGGCGCCGGGCACGTCCAGGCAGCGGCCCGAAGCGACGCCCTTGATCTGTCCGGAGCCCCCGGGGGTGGTGGGGGAGGCGGCGTTGAGCGCGTTGAGGACGGCGGTGTACGCGGGCTTCTTGCTGCCGTCGCCGTTGAACAGCAGCGGCGAGTGCTCCGGCCGCCAGGAGTCGGTGTCGCGCACACCCCAGACGGTGACGCCGAGGCAGCGCGGGACGGCCAGGCAGTCGTTGGCCACGGCGGCGTAGGTCGTGGCCGGGGCGCCCTGGATGTCGAGTTCGGTGACGGCCACGTCGACGCCGAGGGCGGCGAAGTTCTGCAGGGTGGTGCGGAAGTTGCTGTGGTACGGGCTGCCGCTGTTGAAGTGCGACTGGAAGCCGACGCAGTCGATCGGCACGCCGCGCTGCTTGAAGTCGCGGACCATGGCGTACATGGCCTGGGTTTTGGCCCAGGTCCAGTTCTCGACGTTGTAGTCGTTGTAGCAGAGCTTGGCGGCCGGATCGGCGGCGCGTGCGGTACGGAAGGCGGCCTCGATCCAGTCGTTGCCCGTGCGCTGCAGGTTGGAGTCGCGCCGGGATCCGTCGTCTTCAAAGGCCTCGTTCACGACGTCCCACTGGGGGACCTTGCCCTTGTAGTGGGCCATCACGCCGTTGATGTGGCCGGTCATCGCCTGGCGCAGCGTGCTGCCGCTGAGGCTCTGCATCCAGCCGGGCTGCTGGGAGTGCCAGGCCAGGGTGTGGCCGCGGACCTGCTTGCCGTTCTGCACCGCCCAGTTGTGGACGCGGTCACCTGCGGTGAAGTTGAACTGGCCCCGCTGGGGTTCGGTGGCGTCGATCTTCATCTCGTTCTCGGCCGTCACCGAGTTGAACTCGCGGTTCGCGATCGTCGAGTACGTCGAGTCGCCCAGCCTGCCCGAGGCGATGGCGGTGCCGAAGTAGCGGCCGCTCTGCGCCGCCGCGGCGCCGAGTGTGCTCTCCGCCGCACTCTCGGCGGCGTGTGCGGTCGGTGCCGCGACCGGTGCGGCGAGCGCACCGAGGCCGCCGACGACCAGCGCTGTCAGCAGAGCGCCGAACTTCCGGCGGACGGCGGGTGGGGAAATGGCATGCGAGGACATGACTGTGCCTCCAAGGTGGACATCACGGAAGGATGGAAGAGCAGTGGTAGGGGTCGTCCGCTCCCATGCGGCAGCGGTCGGGTCCGGCCGGTCGTCGGCTCAGGTGCAGGCACTGCCGTTGAGGGTGTAGGCCGTGGGGGAGGGGTTGGTCCCGCTGTACGTCCCCTGCACTCCGAAGCTCGCTGTCGCACCGGGTTCGATGCTCCGGTTCCAGTCGGTGTTGCGCGCGACGACGCCGGCGGCGTCCTGGGTGACGGTCGCGTTCCAGGCGCTGGTGACGCGCTGACCCGCCGGGTAGGCCCAGTTCAGCTTCCAGCCGTCCACGGATTTCGGGCCCGTGTTCGTGACGGTGACCGTCGCGGTGAAGCCCGTGCTCCAGACGTTGTCGCTCTTGTACGCCACCGAGCAGGCACCGGTGGGCGGTTCGCCGGTGGAGGTCCGCTCGGCGGCGTAGGCGGCGAGCCAGGCCAGCGGGGCGTTCCAGTTGACCGCCACCTCGTTGGTGGAGTACGAGCCGATGTCGTCGATGTAGCAGGCGGCGGGCGCGCAGCCCGACAGCTTCTCCTTCGCCACCGGGTCCTGGAGCCCGCTGTTGGGACCGCCCGCGAGGGACCCCGCCGGAGGGTGGGGCAGCGAGGTGTCCAACTGGTGCGCCCAGAAGCGGTGGTGCTGGTTCCGCGAGGACGTCTCGCCGTAGCCGGACACGTAGGACTGCCCGATGGCGTTGCGGCCGAGCAGGTAGTCCATCGTCTCCAGGGCGCCGGTGCGGTAGCGCTCGTTGCCGGTCAGCTCCCCGGCGACGGCCAGGACGATCGCGTCGTTGGCGACCTCGCCGTTGGAGCCCCAGAAGTATCCGTCCGCCGGGACGGGCACCGCGTATCCCTGGCCGGCCATCCTGGACAGGTAGCCGTCGGCGGCGGAGGTCACCGAGGAACGGACGCGCGTCAGGTCCGCGGCGGGCAGCCCGTTGGAGACCGTGGCCAGGGTGAGCCGGCCGAGCGCGGCCGTGTCCGCCCAGCCGAACCCGTAGTCGGAGAAGGCGGTGGGCGAGGTGTGCCAGGCGGAGCCGGTGACCGCGTCCCGGTAGCCGCTGTCGCCGGTCGTGGCGTACAGCTCGGCCGCCGCCCAGTAGAACTCGTCGGTGACCAAGGCGTCGCCGTAGGCACCGCCGCCCGTACCGTCCGAATCCGGCGCGTACAGGGCCGGGTTGGCCTGGGCGGCCGTCCAGGCCCGACGGGCGGTCGACAGGCAGCGATCGGCGAACGCGGCGTCGTAGGGCCGGAAGACGCGGGCGCACTGCGCCGCCGCCGCCGCGAGGTTGAGGGTCGCCGCCGTGGACGGACGGTGCAGCTCGCGCGGCTGCGCGTCCTGCTCGGGGCGCATCGGCATGCCGGTCCACTCCGCGTCATGGATCTTGTGGAACGCCATGCCCGCGTACGGCTTGTTCCCCGGCACCTGCATCCGCAGCAGGAAGTCGAGCTCCCAGCGCGCCTCGTCCAGGACGTCGGGTACGCCGTTGTTGCGCTCGGGGATCCGCAGGGTCGAGTCGCCCAGCGCCGCTTCCTTGCCCGCCCGCTTGGCCCGCTCGAAGGAGTTGACCATCAGCCAGGTGGAAATGCCGCCGTTCACCACGTACTTGCCGTGGTCGCCCGCGTCGTACCAGCCGCCCCTGACGTCCTGGGTGTAGTCGCACACGCCTGCCTGGCACGGCACGGAGGTGTCGCCCTTGTTGGGCGCGACACCGAGGTGTCCGGCCGGGCGGGCGTAGGCGGATCCCACCAGGGAGGCGTCGATGGGAATGCCGCTGCGCTGGTGGTGGAAGAACGCCATCGCGTCGGAGCGCAGAGCGTCGTACAGGTTCGCGCGGATGTCGAAGGGCACGCTGCGGCTGCCGTCCACCGCCAGGACGTATCCCGATCCGGAACTTCGGTACGAGGAGAAGTCGGCCACCTGGACGGACTGCCCGGAGGGGGCGTCCGCGCCGCGCGGAACGGTCGTACCGGAGGCGACCACCGCCCCGGACGCGTCACGCAACTGCCAGGTGAGCGACTGCGCGGCGGTGGTGACCACGGTGGCCCGCTTGGGCCCGTCCGGCAGGTAGCCGGCCTGGTTGACGCGTACGGCCGAGGTCGCCGCCGCCGCGGAGGGGACGACTGCCGAGGCGGGCGAGGACAGGAGGCCGCCGACGAGGAGGGAACCCGTCAGCAGGGCGGCGGCGAGGCGTCTGGGGTGGCGTAACGAAGGGTCGGGAGGCATGAGCGGCTCCTGTGTCGATGGTGTTCGTCAGGTGGAGTGGGTCCGGGTGAGCTGGTCCCTCCGCCACGGCAGGCGGAGGCGGTCGCCTCCGGCGCCGGCCATCTGGCTGTGGCTGTGGCTGTGGTCCTGGGTCCAAGTGCCGCCAGGGAAGGTGAAGTTGGTACGGCCGGGCGAAGGGATTGCTCTCCGTGGCGGTGTGGGGGTCCAGGTGCCGGTGAGGCTGGTGGAGGTGAACGAGCGGAAGTGGCGCCGACCGGTGGAGCCGACGGCTCCTGGATGAGCGCATACGGGTGGTGACCTGCGACCTGGTACACGTGGGGCGCCGTGGGCGGCGCCGGTGAGGGCAAACAGCCCCGTTCGTGATATCGAACGACGGTCGGTGAGCCGAAGATTCGAGTCGGACAGTAATGACGCGCAGGGAAGTCGTCAACAGGTGCGGACGTATACGGGAGTTGAAGAGGGGGCGGCCGGGTGGGCGCTGCTTGATCGGCTTCTCTCCGCCGCGCGGGCGCCTTGGGTCGGCGCACTCTTCCGCAAATTTTCGAAGAGCTCCCGGTTGGCCCGAACTGCTGGTCAAGCCCCGGGGAGAGGCGCTGTTTGCGGTCAGTTCGGCAATAGGCCTTGACCGTGAGGCCCCACGTTCCTAGCTTGTGGCGTCAAAGATTCGGGAACTTTCCGAAAATGTTTCGGACTTGAAACGACATCCCCCACCCCCGCAGCCCGGCCCTCGCACATCAGCCCCCGCACCCCAGCCCCCAAGGAGGTCTTCTGATGTGGTTCCGCCATCCGTCCCTGATCCACCTGAGACGCTTGCTCGCCGTCCTCGCGCCCTTGCTGCTCGCGGCCACCGTCCTCGGCGCCCCGCCCGCCGCCGCGGCGACCGTCGACACCAACGCCTGGTACGTGCTGGTCAACCGCAACAGCGGCAAGGCCCTGGACGTCCACAACCTGGCGACCGGCGACGGCGCGCGCATCACCCAGTGGACCAGGAACGATCAGAACCAGCAGCAGTGGCAGTTCGTCGACTCCGGCGGCGGCAACTACCGCATCAAGTCCCGCCACTCCGGCAAGGTGCTGGACGTCCACAACCTGTCCACCGCCAACGGCGGCCCGATCGTCCAGTGGGCCGACCTGAACGGCACCAACCAGCGGTGGCGCCTGGCCGACAGCGCGGACGGCCACGTGAGGCTCATCGCGCGCCACAGCGACAAGGCCCTCGAAGTACAGGGTGCCTCCACCGCCGACAACGCGAACGTCGTCCAGTACGACGACTGGGGCGGCGCCAACCAGCAGTGGCAGCTCGTCAAGGTCGGCGGCGGCAACCCCGGCCCGTGCGCCCTTCCGTCGACGTACCGCTGGAACTCAACGGGCGCGCTGGCGCAGCCCAAGCCGGGGTGGGCCTCGCTCAAGGACTTCACCGTCGTCCCCTACAACGGCAAGCATCTCGTCTACGCGACGACACACGGCGCCGCCGGAACGGGTAAGGCCTGGGGTTCGATGAACTTCGGCCTGTTCACCAACTGGCCGGAGATGGCCACGGCCAGCCAGAACACGATGTCGAACTCCGTCGTCGCGCCCACGCTCTTCTACTTCGCGCCGAAGAACATCTGGGTGCTCGCCTACCAGTGGGGAGGCGGGAGCGCCTTCTCCTACCGGACGTCGAACGACCCCTCCAACCCCAACGGCTGGTCCGCACAGCAGACGCTCTTCACCGGAAGCATCACCGGCTCCGGCACAGGACCCATCGACCAGACGCTCATCGCCGACGAGACGAACATGTACCTGTTCTTCGCCGGTGACAACGGCAAGATCTACCGAGCCGGCATGCCGATCGGGAACTTCCCCGGCAGCTTCGGCTCCTCCTACACGACGATCATGAGTGACACGGAGGCCAACCTGTTCGAAGCCCCGCAGGTCTACAAGCTCCAGGGCCAGAACCGCTACCTCATGCTCGTCGAGGCGAAAGGCGCGCAGGGCCGCTACTTCCGCTCGTTCACGGCCACCAGTCTGAACGGTTCCTGGACACCCCAGGCCGCGACCGAGAGCAACCCCTTCGCGGGCAAGGCCAACAGTGGCGCCACCTGGACCAACGACATCAGCCACGGCGAACTGATCCGCACCGGCGCCGATCAGACCTTCACCGTCGATCCCTGCAACCTGCAATTCCTCTACCAGGGACGCAACCCCAACATCGGCGGCGACTACGGCCAATGGCCCTACCGCCCGGGTCTGCTGACGCCGCGGCGCTGACGGCGTGACGCGGGTCCGGCTCCGCCACGGAGCCGGCGTGGCGGGCTCGGCGAAAGGCCGAGCCCGTCCGGGGCACGCGACAACGCCGGCGCGCCGCCTGCCGCTGGTGTCGA
>NZ_JBSGZD010000398.1:0-5910 GCF_053610825.1 Streptomyces sp. NPDC054863
GCCCGCGCGCGGGGCCCCGCCTTCGTGCGCACCGGGGAATGGATGGCGGGCGGGTGGACGGCGGGCGGGTGGACGGCGAGCACCCCGCCGCCCACCCCAGTCGTTGACGAACCGTCAGATCTCCACCGTCGCACCGGACTTGAGAGCCGTCCTGACCGCCATCGCGATCCGCACGGCCAGCACCCCCGCGTCCCGGCCCGGCGCGGGCGCGGTGCCCGCGTGCAGCGAGGCCACGAAGTGGGCGAGGGCGGCGGCGCTGATCTCCCCGCGGCCCGGCAGCGGCCAGCTCTCGTGCTCGGCGTCCGCGCTGTCGGCAGTGGCCCACTCCAGGTCGTTGAACATGTGGTCGCGCCCGTTCAGCCGGGCCTGCCCGTGCCGCGTGTACACCGACAGCGCGGCCGGGGTGCGCAGCGCCTGAGCACCGAGCGCGCCTCCCGTCAGCACCGCCGCAGCGCCCGAGGCGAAGCGCAGGGTGACGGCCACCCCGTCCTCCAGCGGGCTGCCGAGGAAGGAACCGCCGGCCGCCTGCACGGCCACCGGCTCGCCCAACAGGCAGCACAGGGTGTCCAGCAGGTGGCAGGTGTTCTCGTTGACGATGCCGTTGCCCTGGGCCGTGTCCCACACCCAGCCGGGGCTGTCGTCGCGGGGGAGCACCAGATCGGCGTTGACCACCAGCCCCTCGCCGAGCGGGCCGTCCAGCAGCTCCCGCAGCCGGCGCACGGCGGGCAGGTGCCGCAGACAGAAGTCCATCATCACGGGCATGGCGGGAAACCGGTCGAACAGCGCGGTCATCTCTTCGGCGTGCGCGTCGTCGACGGCGAACGGCTTCTCCAGGAAGACGGCGAGACCGCGTTCGCCCGCGGCCTCCAGGATGCGGCGCCGTGCCGCGGGCGGTACGGCGACCACCACGGCGTCGAGGTCCTCCTCCTCGATCATGCGCAGCGCGTCGCGGTGGCCGCGGGCCCCCAGCCGCGCGGCCCACGGGTCCAGGTCGATGCCCTGGGCCTCGGGGTCGAGATCGGCCACGGCGACCAGGCGGGCGCCGGGGAGGGTGGACAGGACCTTGGCGTGGCAGCGGCCGAAGCCGAGACCGACGACGCCGAACCGTATCGGCGGGTGGGTGGTGTCTGGCGTGGACATGGAGCCTCCGAGGATGTCGGACGGGAGAAGGGAGATGAAGGGGGGAGAGACGGCGCGTCGGTGCGGCCTCTCACGCGGGCACGGTCGACCAGTTCTCGCCGCCCGAGGGCCAGCTCGGGTCGCAGACGTCCGCGAACAGGGCGAGGACCTCCGCCAGCAGCTCCTCGTCGGGGGCGGTCCGAGCGGCACGCACCGACGCCTCCAGGTGGTCGCGGTCACCGGTTCCGGTCAGGACCGCGGCGAGGTCGTCCTGCCCGAGCGCGAACTGCAGGGCGAGCAGGGCGAGATCGGCGCCCCGCTCGGCGCACAGCGCGGCGGCCCGGGCCGCCGCCTCGCGCAGGGCGGGCGAGGCGGGATGCCAGGAGCGCGGCCCGGCCTGGGTGAGCAGGCCCATCGCCGCCGGGCTGCCCAGCAGCGTCGCGACCCCCCTGGTGCGCCAGTCGGCGGCGGGCTTCTCCAGTGCGGTGTCGTGCAGGCCGTACCGGCAGTACGACAGCACCACGTCGACGCCGCCGGAGTCGACCGCGCTCTCCAGCACCGGCAGCGGCAGCCCGGAGACGCCCACGGCGCGTGCCTTGCCTTCGCGCTTGAGGCTCTCCAGCAGCGGCAGCACGGTGGTGAGGACCTCGTCCCGGTCGCCGTACTCGATGTCGTGGGCCAGCAGTACGTCGACGTGGTCGGTGCCCAGTCGCCGCAGGCTGTCCTCAAGACCGGTGCGGATGCGGTCGGGCGAGAAGTCGAACTCCTCGGGGGACCAGCAGCCGACCTTGGTGGAGAGGACGACCTCGTCGCGGCGGCCCCGCAGGACCTCACCCACGACGGTCTCCGCGAAGCCCTTCCCGTAGGAAGGCGCGGTGTCCACCAGGTTGATGCCGAGGTCCAGTCCCCGGCGGAGGGTGTCGGCGACGGCGGCGGGGTCCCGTTTGCCGAAGATCCCCATGAGTGACGTGGTGCCCAGCCCGAGGGCCGACACGCGCGGGCCGTTCGGGCCCAGAGTGCGGTAGTGCACGCTCACCTCCCCAATCGGAAGTCGCAGCCGGAAGCTGCAGTTGGAAGTCGCAGTCGGAAGTTGCAGCCGGAAGTCGCAGCCGTAAGCCGCAGAAACAGCTCGGTGGTACGCGATGCCGGCGTGCCCGGGGCATCGTCGGCCCGGCCGGGGAGCGCGGACCTCCCCCGATCGGGCAGTTCCGGACGCCGCGGCGGGCCGCGGGAGGGCCGGGCGGGTTCCACCCGCACGCACTGTTGGCGGGCATGGGCCCCGTGTGGTGCCGTGATGAGGGGGTGTCACGTGGTTCCGGTACCGCCGAACGGCGACCGGCGCCGACGACCCCCCTGTGACCATGGCCCGACGGTCGGCAGGACCCGCCACAGGGCCAGGACGACTCGGAGAGGACGGTACGGATGGAACTGTGCGACGTGAGCGGCCCCGACGGCGGACGGACATCGGGATGACGGCGACGACGGAAGCCCGCGCGGCGACGTGTCCGGCGGGCGGGGGAGAGGCGCGGAGCGGCGAGACGTCCGTGATGTTCTGGAACCTGTTCCGGGCCGGCTTCGAACGGTACGAGGGCGACGACACCCGGTGGCGCGCCCAGCGCGCGCTGATCCTGCGGGAGCGGCCCACGGTGCTGATGGTGACCGAGGCGTGGTGCTGGGACCTGGACGACGAGGCGCTGTTCACCGACACCCGGCGCTCCCTGGGCATGGAGGGCGTGCTCTTCCGCGCCGGGACCGAATGCCACCAGGCGATCCTGTGGAGCCCCGAGGTCGAGGTCTGTTCGACCGACGCCTATCTGCCCGGTCTGAATCCCTGGCACGGGTTCGGCAGCGCCCAGCTCCGGCTGCCGGGCCGCAGCGAGCCGATACGGTTCGTCGCCGCCCACCTCGACCCGTACAGCCCGCTCAACCGGAGGATCGAGGCGGACCGGCTGCGTGGCTTCGTCGGCCCCGACGCACGGACGCCGACGCTGGTGGCGATGGACGCCAACACGGTGCCGCCGGGCGACCCGGAGCCCGACTGGAGCGGTGTGCCCGCCCACCGGGTCGGCAACCACCTGCCGCCCGACGGCACCAGGACCGACCGCACACCGGTGGGCGCGCTGCTCGGCGCGGGCCTCTTCACCGACGTGGCGGCCCATTTCGGTGACCGTACGCCCACGGTCGGCGAGTCCGAGGACGGCGACCCCGCCCGCCGCATCGACCTGTTCCTCGCGTCAGGACCGCTGCTGCCGTCGGTGCGTTCCTACCGCCGGCCGGCGGACGTGCCGAGGGGTGCCGACGGGCGGGAGGCGTCGGACCACGCGCCGATCCTGCTCCGGCTCGCGCCCGACACACCTGACGCGTCCGGCCCGGGGGCGGGCGGGTGACCGGGCATCGGGTGGACCGGGGTGAGCGGGTACATCCGGTGGGCCCGGGGTGAGCGGGTGACCGGACATCCGGTGGGGCCGGAGGGGAGCGGGTGACCGGACGTCCGGTGGGCCCGCAGGAGAGCCGGTGACCGGGCATCCGGCAGTGCCGGGCCGGCCACCGGCCGATGTCAGGCGGTCACCGCCGGACGGTGCAGCAGGTAGAACTGGAACACCTCGTCCGGCCGCCCCGGCACGGCCGCCACGGACGAGCGCACCTCAAGCCCGGTCTCGCCCGCGAGATGCCGTACGGCGGGCAGTACCGGCGTGTGACCGAACACCAGGGCGTGCCCGCCCGGCGCGATCAGCCGCACCAGGGAACGGAAGCCCTCGACGGCCGCCTCCGCGCTGAGCACCTCCGCGTTGAGGAAGCGCAGCACGAGCACCTGCACCGACCCGTCGGGCACCGGCCGGGTGAGGCCGTCGGCGACGAACGCCTCCGGAATGCGCCGCCGGGCCAGCTCCACCATCTTCGGTGAGGCGTCGGAGGCCAGCACCCGGCACTCGGGGAAGGCCGTGCCGAGCGACGACACGAACCTGCCGGTGGAACAGGCCGGGTCGTAGAGGGTGTCACCGGGGCGCACGACGTCACGCAGCGCGATCGCGGCGGCGGCCCGGAAGTGTTCCTCGTCCGGGTCGAGGTTGTCGGCGAGTTCGGCGGTACCGTCCCACACGTGGGCGGGCACCAGCGCCTCGTTCCAGTCGCGGTCCAGCCGCGGGAAGGGGAAGTCGAGGTCGGCCTCGGCGTCCTTCGCGGCCCGCGCCAGCACGTCTTCGTGCGTCTGTGCGGAGCGGGGGGTGAAGTAGAACTCCACCTGCTGCCGGGTGAAGCGCAGGCTCTCGAACTCGCCCATCAGCATGCGGGGCGTGAGCACGGACGCCGGGTCGGTGCGGTCCTCGGGGACCAGCTTGCGCCCCAGCCAGGTGGTGTTGCCCAGTCGCAGCAGGAAGTACTGGCACAAGGCGAACGGAGACTTCTCCGTCCAGGAGCCGAGCCGGTCGACGGGGCCGAAGCCGCCGTTCCCGACGGTGGCGTGGATCTTCCGTTCCTGCTGGAGCCACTCCTGCTCGTCCTCATGGCTGAACATGTGCGGATCACCTCTGTTCTGTCGATCGATGGGGTGGTGGGGCGGTGGTGGGACAGCTGTGGGGTGGTGCGGCGGGCGCCCGCGTCGGACCGGTCTCCGGCGCGCGCAGCCAGGCCAGCAGGGCGAGTACGGGGATCGACGCGGTGAGCAGGAACGCGGCGGGGAAGGAGAACACCTGCGCGGTCAGTCCTGCGACGAGGGGTCCCGCGACGGCGCCGACGTCGGCGCTGACCTGGAAACAGGCGAGCGCGGAACCCCCGGAGGAATGGGGACCGACGACGTCCGCGACCGCGGCGCCGTGCGCGGGACCGGTGATCCCGCAGCCCGTTCCGGCCACGAGCGCCGCCGCCAGCAGAGGAAGGGGGGCGCTGCTGAGTCCGATGCCCGCCAGGCCCGCGCCGAACAGCGCGAGTCCCAGCAGGGCCGCGGGCCGCCGCCCCCAGCCGTCGGCGAGCCGTCCGGCGAGCGGCAGCACCGCCACGCTGCCCACGGCGAAGAGGGACAGGGCGAGGGCGGACAGGGCGGCGCCCCCGGCGAACCGGGCCGTGACGAACAGCGGCACCAGGGAGACCTGGATGCCGTACGCGCCCCAGCCGACCGCGAAGTTCGACAGCAGCGCGGCCCGGTAGGCGGGCGCCGCCAACACCTCGCGCAGGCGCACCGTCCCGGCGTTCCGGGCGGGCTTGTCCTTCGCGGACCTTCCGGCGCCCGGGGGTCCGGCGGCGGGCAGCAGCGCCGCCGCGACCGCGGTGAGCACCAGGCAGACCCCGGCCACGGCGAACGGCGCGGACGGCGCGAGGGTGACCAGACCGACACCGGCCAGCGGGCCGACGACCGTACCGGACTCGAAGCCGACGGACCAGACACCGAACGCCCGGCCGCGCAGTGCGGCGGGTGCGGAGGCCACGAGCAGGGAGACGGCGCACACGGTGAACGTCGCGGAGCCCACCCCGCCGAGGACGCGCAGGACCAGCAACTGCCCGTACGAATCGGCGAGTGAGACGGCCCCGGTGCAGGCCGCCATCAGCAGCAGCCCGGCCGGCAGCATCCGCCGGGCGAGGCCGCCGGAGGCCAGCCGTCCCGCCACCGGCGTGAACAGCAGGCGGGCCAGGAAGAAGGCGCTGACGACCCCCGACACCGCGGCGGTGGAGGCCAGTTCGGCGGTCCGCACGGTCAGCACGGGGGCGATGGCGCCCGCGCACAGGGAGGACACCAGGACGACACAGGCCAGGACCCGCACCGCGGCCGGCAGCCGTCGGGGCACGGCCGCCCCGGAC
>NZ_JBSGZD010000399.1:0-3248 GCF_053610825.1 Streptomyces sp. NPDC054863
CCGTAGAACCTACGGTCACTTAAAGCAAACCGATTGCCTTTAGTTCTGGAGGGATCAGCTCCATGTTCACGCCTTCGCACGCCCGCTACACGCCCACTCCCCAGGCCCCCTCCTGGGCCGTGGGGGACCACACCGTCCGGCGCATCGACGAGGTGGCGCTGCCCCCGCAGACGGGCGCCTGGCTCCTGCCGGGAGCGACTGCCGACCTGGTGTCCGGGACGCCCTGGCTGCGCCCCGACTTCGCCGACGAACAGGGCGCCCTGCGCCTGGCCAGCCACAGCTTCGCCGTCGAGGTGGACGGCCTGCGGATACTGATCGACACCGGTGTCGGAAACGGGAAGCGGCGCGCCAACCCCGCCTGGCACGACCTCGACAGCGACTACGAAGCGCGCCTGCGCGCGGCGGGCTTCGCACCGGAGAGCGTGGACCTCGTCGTACTGACCCATCTCCACGCCGACCACGTCGGATGGAACACCCGGGCCGAAGGCGACGACTGGGTGCCCACCTTTCCGCACGCGCGCCATCTCACCTCGCGCACCGAATGGGACTACTGGGCCGGTGTCGAGATGGAGGAGGCGCGCCGCCAGATGTTCCGCGACTCGGTCCACCCCGTCCGGGAAGCGGGCCTGCTCGACCTCGTCGACGTCGCTGACGGGGGTACGGACGTCGCTCCGGGCGTCCGCCTGCTGCCCGCCCCCGGCCACACGCCGGGGCAGGTGGCGGTCCGGCTGACCAGCCGGGGCGAGAGCGCCGTGGTCACCGGCGACAGCATCCACCACCCGGTCCAGATGGCGCATCCGGCGCTCTGCAGCTGTGTGGACATCGACCCGGAAGTCGCCGCCAGGACCCGGAACGAGCTGCTCGACTCGCTCGCCGGTACGTCGACCCTCCTGCTCGGCAGCCACTTCGCGCCGCCGACCGCAGGACATGTGCGGCGCGAGGAGGGTGCGTACCGGCTGGTCCCGGCGGCTGCGGGCCGGACTGCGTGAGTCGGGCGAGCTCGGCGGCCGGGCCGTCCAGCGGCATCTGGGCACCTCCCCGCGAGTGCCCGGCAGTTCCTGCAGCGGCCCCGCCGTGGCGGCCGAACTCGCGGGGACCTGTGCCCCGCGAGTACCCCGACCAGTCCGGGCTCGTCGACCAGGAGGTCCTCGTCGCGTGCCGACCCGCTACGGCCGCAGCGCCTGAAGAACCTCGCGGCATGCGGTGACGGCGCGCTCCGTGGCCTGTGCGCAGATGCGGCAGTGTTCGCTGTGACCCGCGTGCTGGCTGCACAGCTCGTAGCTGCGCTCGCCCGCGAGCGCACACGCCTCCAGCTGCATGGTCAGCAGCGTGTGATCCCCGTCCGTCCCCCGCGTCAGTATCCGCCGGGTGGCAGCCGCCACGTCGGCGCAGTCCAGGTCGCGGTTGATGGCGACGCGGAGCTCATCGGCCTCCTTCCCCGCGAGCATCCCCGTCGCGCAGGCGGTGGAGGCTTGTTCGCACTCCGAGAGGGCGTCGGCGGCAGTGGCCAGGATCTGGTGGTCGAGGTGGTCCGCCCGAGAGGCAAGGCTGTGGAACAACTCACGTGTCTGGAGCATCGTGTCTCCCACGGAGGGTATGTGGATTCCTGGCCTTCGAAGCTAGTCCCGGAATCGGGGACAGTGAAGGGTGCACGCAGCCTCAGGAATCGGCCGGGCGACTTCCGTTCCGAGTCGGCCCCGGAGCCACCCGCCCGGGGCGGGGAACGGCAGTCAAGGCAGCAGCGCTCTCGTACCGCCAACGAGTGCCATATGGGGCGCGATGCGTGTCAGAGGGTTTGGGTGCGTGGCTGAACGACCATGGTCCGGTGGTCAGTTCGTTTCCCTTGGAGGTTTCATGACCAGTGACGTGCGCGGACACGAGTACGACTTCACCTTCGACACGCTCGACGCGAACGCCAACGGGGTGCTGGAAGAACAGGACTTCGTCACTCTCGGCAAGTCGATCGCGCGGGCTGCGGGCGTTGCGGACAGTTCGGCCAAGGCGACGACGCTGACGGGGGAGTGGCGGCGCTGCTGGGTCCTGCTGCTGGAGCACGCCGATGCCAACGGGGACGGTCTGATCAGCCGCGAGGAGTTTCGGCAGGCGATGTCGGGGGCGCTGGGGGACCCGGCGGTCCTGGAGCACAACCTGCGCGCCGGGTTCGAGGCCGAGTTCGCAGTGATCGACGCCGACGACGACGGTGTCGCCACCGTCGACCAGATGGCGGCGTTCCTGGTCGCCTGGGGGCTGGAGGGCGACCTCGCGCGCACGGTCGCGGTGCGGCTCGACCGGAACGGAGACGGTCACATCACGCGGGAGGAGTACGTGGCGGGATGGAGCGGCTGCTTCCAGGACGAGGACGCCGAGGGCAGCCCGCTGCTGGGGCTCGTCGGCTGACCTCCGGACCCGTCCGGGGCGTACTGCGCGCCCGGCACGGCGGTGCGGTTACGGGCGGGGCCAGGACGTGTGCCGGAGCGGATGCGCGGAGCGGCACGTACCCGAGAGAAGTGAGCTGTTGTCCCCGGGCCGCACGGGGCGGACGCCGTTCCGCACCGGGGGAGTCGAGGTCCCCTGCGCGCGGGTCGGCCGGTCGTGGAACTCGGTGTCCGGCATCGCCCGGTGGCAGTACGCCCCCGGCTGCCTGCCACGCCCCTGCGACCGGCCCGACACAGGCGGTCGCCCCGCCACCCGTGGCGGACGGAGCCCGGCCCACCGCGCGGACGGTCACCCCTGCTCAGGCGTCGGGGTGTGCCGCCAGGGCGAGCCAGTGCGACCAGGAGATCTCGCGGCCGAGAAGCCGCGGCTGCTCGAACGGCCAGTCCGCGGCGATCCACTGCGGCACCAGGGCGTCCAGGTCCTGCTCGACCTTGCTGCCCACCAGCTCGTCCACCACCCACCAGGAGATCTCGCCGTCCGCGCCGGCCTTCTCCGGCGGGTCGATGTAGACGCAGCCGAGCAGGGCCGTCTCCGCCGCATCGAACAGCGCGTAGTTGAAGGACTGGTGTGCGGCGATCTCCTTCTCGTGCCGCAACAGGTCGGCCCGGTCGGCCTCGTAGGTCATGGTGGCCGCGGGCCAGCCCCAGGCCGGACCGAAGATGTCCCACAGCCGCTCGCGCGAGCCCATAACGGCCGGATGGTCGAGCGGGGCATCCGCCTCCCGGATCGGCCGCAGATGATGGCCGCCGCCCGGCAGCGGTACCAGGGTGGGGTGGACGAAGTCATCGGGAAGCCAGCTCATGGCGCCCGAC
>NZ_JBSGZD010000399.1:3258-5722 GCF_053610825.1 Streptomyces sp. NPDC054863
ACCGTAGCACCGTTCGGACATCTGTTCCCCTGGGTTTTCTCGGTACCGGCGCACCGACCGCCGTCCCACCGCACCCCGGACCACGGACCCGGAGGGGTCGAAGGCGGCCCGGGTGTGGGCCACGCTCCACCGGCCGGCCCTCGGCGAGCTCGGTGCCCGGGGCGAGGGCCGCGAAGGGGGCGCCTGCGTTCAGGCGCCCCCGTTCAGGGTTCAGGTGCTCGGCACCGGGACCGGCCTGGCCAGCACCTGGTCCAGGACCTCGGTGAGGAACCGCGTCGGATCCGTCGCCGACGCCGTGGCGCGCATCGCGACGATCCCGTCCGGGCGGACGAGCAGCGCCCCTTCGTCGGGGAGCCACGGGACCGCGACGAGGTGCGCGGGGAGGCCGACGTCCGCCGCGGCGGTGAGCCAGCGTTCGCCCGCGACGCCCACCAGCAGGGTCCACCGGGACGCCACCAGGTCGAGCGTGGAAACCTCGTCGATCCACGCGTGGGGCACCCGCGAACCCGGCGACCCGTCCAGCACCAGGTCCACCGTGGACGGGAGTTCCGGCCGCGGGTCGACCACGGCGGCCGAGTCGTACCTCTGGCCGAGGTGCACGACCGGCGCCGCCCACACCCCCGCCACGGCCCTGGCGGCGTCGGCCTCGGGTCCGCGCCCCCAGTGCAGCTGCGGGTCGGCGAGCCTGCGCATCGCCTGGTCCAGGGTCGCCGCGGCGACCGGTTCGCGTTCGTGCGCGTAGGTGTCGAGCAGCCCGGCACCGGCCTCGCCGTGGTGGACGGCGGCCAGCTTCCACGCCAGGTTGTGCGCGTCGGCGATACCGGTGTTGAGGCCGAACGCGCCCAGGGGCGACACGGTGTGCGCGGCGTCGCCCACGAGGAACACGCGGCCGACGGCGAAGCTTTCGGCCGCCGCGCTCCGGGGCCGCCACGGGAGCACGCTGCGCACCTCGACGTCGAGGCCGGGGTCGCCGACCGCCAGCCGGATGATCGCGGCGCAGCGCTCGGGCGTGAAGTCCTCGGTGCGTTCGCCACCTTCGACGTCGCAGGCGACGTGGAAGACCCAGTCCGTCTCGCCGTCCACGGTGGCCAGCAGGCCGGGCGCCTGGGGCGTCGTGATCGTGCAGGTGGCGAAGGACATTCCGCGCAGGTGCGGTCGGAGGTCGGCGCGGAACAGGATGTTGATCATCGACTTGCCCAGGTCGCCCGGCCCGGAGACGCCCACGCCGAGGGCCGTACGCACGGTGCTGTGCGTGCCGTCGGCGGCGACGACGCGCGTGCACCGCAGCGAGTGGCGGCCGTCGGGTCCCTCCAGTTCGACGCCGACCCCGTCGGCGTCCTGAGCGAGGCCGACCAGACGGGTCGACCAGCGCAGGTCCGCTCCTCGGCGTGCCAGGTCGGCCGCCACGACGGCGTCGAGCCGGTCCTGGGCGCAGACGCCGCGCAGCCTGAACGGCGTCACGTCCGGTTCACCGGCGGACGGGGCCGCCATGGGCACGGTCACGACGTCGCCCGCGCCCATCTCGACGACGGTCCGCGCCACCGCCTTGCCCGCGGCGCCCCGAAGGTCGACCGCGGCGGCGTCGACGGCGGCGTCGAGCCCGAGTTCGCGGAGGACCTCGACGGTACGCGGTCCGATGCCGGTGGCACGTGGGTGCACCGAAGGGCCGGACCGGCGTTCGACGAGCACTGCCGGGACGCCGTGGTGGAGGAGCAGTGCCGCGGTGAGCAGGCCGACGCTGCCGCCTCCGACCACGAGAACCGGCGTGTTTGGATACGCTGTAGCTGTCATGGCTACACCGTAGCCAGAAGGTAGGATGCGGGTCAACGATGTGGGTCAACGAGGAAAGGAACCGCCCCCATGACCGAACCCGCTCCCTCGTCGGTGTGGACCCGGCCGCGCCCCGAGCCGCGTCGACGCGCGCCCGGGGTGGACCAGTACGTGGCCGCCGCGCTGGCCGTCGCGGACGCGGAGGGGCTGGCGGCGGTGTCGATGCGGCGGGTCGCGAGTGATCTCGGCTCCGGGACCGCCTCGCTCTACCGGTACATCACCAACCGCGACGAGCTGGTGGACCTGATGATCGACGCGGCGCAGGGCGAGGACCCGCTGCCCGGGTCCACCGGGGACTGGCGTGCCGATCTGGGGGCGGTCGCGCACGCGTTGCGCGCGACGCTGCTGCGGCACCCCTGGCTGGCGGGTGAACTGGCGGGGAGGCCCGCGCTCGGCCCCCACTCGTTGCGGCGGTCGGAGTCCGCGCTGCGCGCCGCCGTCGCGCTCACGCCCGACATCACCCTGGCCTCGCAGGCGCTCGGCGCCGTGCACGCGTACGTACTGGGTTCGGTCGCCGCCCAGCAGGCCCTTCGACGCGCGGAGCAGCGCACCGGGCTCAGCGAGGAGGAGTGGCAGCGCAGCGTCGGCCCCTACATCAGCGAGGTCCTCGCGGCGGGCGAGCACCCGATGCTCG
>NZ_JBSGZD010000400.1:0-5708 GCF_053610825.1 Streptomyces sp. NPDC054863
CCTCCGGCCGGACGGGCGCAGCCCCGCTCCGAGGTCAGCCGGTCGATTCCTCTGTCACGGCGGCCGGAACGGCGGTGGGCTCGGCGGTCGGCACGGCGGTGGGCACCGCCATCCGCCGGATACGGAGCCGTACGGCCGCCGCTCGACCCGGGCCGCCGCGTTCTGCGCCCTGCCCCCGCGGTGCTGATCCTCACCCCCGTCGTGCTGAGCGCGCGGTGGGACGGGGAACTGCCGGACCGGTGGCTCAGCGACTTGTGCGGCCCGTGGGGCATTGCCGAAATGCTGTGTACCAGGGCCCTGGTACGGGGCGGAGCTCAACAGGCAAGGGGGATGGCCGTGTGGACGCCGTCGATACCTCACCCACCCAGCACACCCTGGCCACCAGCCTGTTCACCCACCTCGCACCACGTCTGCACCTCGTGCACGCGACGTGACCGCGCACATGCGTGCCCGGCCGGGCAGGTACGACGTGCTGTACAGCGTCTTCGGCGCCCTGGACTTCACCGGCCCGGTCAACCCAACGGGACCGCATTGAGTTGACCGAACCCGTGCGGACCTCCTCCCTTCCCGCGTCGCACGGGGCACCGCAGCTTTTGCTCGTCCCCCGCGCTCTTTCAGCCGCAGGGCAGGGGTTCGGCCTGTTCAGGGGTGGTGTGCAGGTGAAGTGATCCGGGTTGGGTGTTCCGGAGGGCCGGGGTGGGGGTGTGCTGTGACAGACCATAGCCAGAGCCGAGAGGCAGTCACCTTGCCGCCCACCGAGGTCCAGCGGGCGCCGAAGCACGCACGTCCCACGCCCGCTACTGGGTCACGGGCGGGGAGTATCCAACCGCACCACGCAGCTTCGCCCCGTGCAGCTTCGCCCCGGTCAGGTCCGCACCGTACAGGTCCGCTTCGGTCAGGTCCGCGTTGCTCAGGTCCGCTTCGGTCAGGTCTGCGTTGCTCAGATCCGCGCCGTGCAGCTTCGCTTCGCTCAGATCCGCGCCGTGCAGCTTCGCGCGGAACAGGTTTGCATCGGTCAGGTCCGCGCGGAACAGGATCGTGTCGGTCAGGGTCGCGCCGTCCAGGCTCACGTCGGTCAGGTTCGCGTCGATCAGGTTCGCGCGGGTCAGCTTCGCGTCGTTCAGGATCACGCCGGTCAGGTTCACGCTTTGCAGGTTCACGCCGGTCAGGTCATCGGGCAGGCCCGCGTCGATCAGGTTCGCGCCGTACAGGTTCGCGCCGTGCAGCTTCGCTTCGTACAGCTTCGCTTCGGTCAGGTCCGCGTTGCTCAGGTCCACGCCGTGCAGGTTCGCGTTGCTCAGGTCCACGCCGTGCAGCTTCGCGCCCGTCAGGTTTGCATCGGTCAGGTTCGCATCGGCCAGGTTCGCATGGGCCAGCTTCGCATCGGTCAGGTCTGCGCCGTGCAGGTCCGCGCGGGTCAGCTTGGCGCCGTGCAGGTCCGCGCCGTGCAGGTCCGCTGCTACGTGCTTGTCCAGCGGGGTGGTGAGGATACTCAAGGCGGCGGCGACGTCATTCGTGGGTTGGGCGGGCCGGGCGGTGCCCTTCTTGGGCAGGAGGGTATGGCTGCGGACGTAGGCGGAGATGACCTGAACGACAGTAGGTGCGTCGCGAGCGGAGTCCTGGGCGATGCGCTGCAGCGCGTACAGGCCGCCGAGCCGTACTTCCTCGTTGTCGTCGCCGAGGTTGCTGACCGCTGCGGTGTAGCGGTCGGTGACCTGCCCGTCGCGGGTCAGAAGCTGCTCACTGCTGACCTGACGGACAGTTACCAGCGCAACTCCGCCCACCAACAGGGTGGAAACGCTGACCATCAGCGCCACCGAGCGCTCAAGTCTCGTCCACCAGCGCCCGCTGTTCACGCTGTCCGCCTGGCCCGCAACGGCGCCTGGCGGATGCGAGCGCCTTGCTGCGCGGGCTGTTGGGGCAGCGGGAGACGGCGTTCTGGTCGGGTGTCGACTTGGCCGGTGGGCCATGCGGCGTAATTGCGCGATGCGTGCCCTGCTGTTGGGGCTGGCCATAACAGCACTTCAGCAGGTTTCGGTACCCAGTGGGGCCGGATCATCCGTTACGTGACATTCCCGGGACAAACCTCGGCGTACAGGTCGACCGGCCCGGAGCCGGGCAGAAGCGCGACACGACGCGGGTAGTCAAATGAGATGCCGACGGGGTAGTGAGCCCGCATGACGACATGGGCTTGATGCGTTTTGACGGACATTCGAGATCTGGGGTTCAGCCCCGGGAGGATGTCCATCATGGAGAGCATGGGGAAGAAGAAGCCTCGGCGCCCTCATCGTTCGTTCACGCCGGAGTTCAAGGCCGAGATTGTCGGTCTGTGTCGGCGAGGTGACCGTTCGGTCGGGCAGGTTGCCAGAGACTTCGAAACTGACCGAGACCGCGGTGCGGGACTGGGTGAAGCAGGCCGAGGTCGACGCGGGCGAGCGCAAGGGGCTGACCAGCAGTGAGTGCACCAACCGGATCACCGACGTGGTGAAGGCGGTCCTCGTCCTTCACCACGCCCCAACCTGAGGTTCGAAAAAGCTCAGGGTGTTTCAACCGATGAGCGTGGCCTTGATGTGGGCTTGCAGCTCGGCTGCAGAGGCTTCGACCATCCCTTCTTCGACCTCCACCTCGATGAGGTACTGCCCAGGCGCTGCTTGCAGTCCTGCCTGTTCTGGTCCCTCGCCCTCGACAGCCCGGATGGCCCCGTGCGCAGTACCCAGAACGTTGCCTGACTCGTCGATCAGGACCTGAAGTTTGACCACGATCACACGCCCCCGCCCCGCCAGGTGAAGGTCACCGCCAGGGGACCGGTGTTGCGAACCTTGGCTCGGTAGGAGAGGTGGTTGTTGCCGTCCAGGACCTCACCGATCTCAGTTGTGAACAGCAACCCGTTGGGATTGCTCGGACGAGCCTGGATCAATTGTGGTCCGACATCACCAGTCCCACCCCACGAAACCACCATTCCATTGTTGCTCCTGGCGAGATGGTGCCCCCGCCTGATGTCCAAGCCATCTTTCCCCCTACCTCGAAGAGTTCTGGAACCGAGGCCGCCGCTCCCAACGAGGGTGCGACAGCAGGAACAGCACCATCCTGGTTGTTGTGTTCGCCAAGAGGAGGTTCCAATTCACCGCATAATTTGCGCTCGCCACACGAACGTTGAGTACTTCCCTCTACGCCTCCCAGGGGAGCATGTGTCAACAATTCTTCGGAGCGCACTCACGGAGCATTTTCCGCTCTCACGTTAATACGTGATGAAGGACGAGGAGGGCTTTCACGGGGTTGGTGATGCGGTTCGTACTGCAGTGAAGCTTCCGCGGGAGCCATCACCTTTCTTTGTGGCTGCCGCCTGCTCGCCGAGGCAGCAAATTTGACGTGAGTGCTGTCGTCCCGCCGCCACCTCTTGAGACGACGGCTGCGTAGAGGTACCTGGATGGAACCGCCGACATCTCGATGCGCCTTGTCGGCCCAGCATCTGAGTCCAGCTTCCGCGAGTGTCGACGATGCCGCGGGTACGGGCGGCAGTCAGGCCAAGGGCGGAACCGGGCAGCGCCGGCGTGGCGGATCGGCTGCCCGAAGGGGTCGGTGAGGAGCTGGACGTTCATGCCGTGGCACTTGTGTTCCCGGAGCAGTCCAGCGTGTCGACAGCGCTCCGGTCGATCGGCAGCAGCTTCGCCTTGAGGATCATGAAGGCCGAACGCGTCGTGGTCCAAGCCGCCACTGCACTCGCCTGCTGGCCGGCATCGGTGCTCTGCCTGCGGAGGAGCGGGCGAAGGCCACTTTCACAGGAGAGCTAAAGTGCTGGCTGCAGCAAGAAAAAGGAAGCTCAATCTCAGAAGGTATCCAGCCCATCGGAGCCGCCGATACTTCGCAAGGGCGATGCGTGACAGCACTCGAAGCTCGTCGAGCTGGAAGTCAGCTGTGAGCGCGTCATGCAACTGGTCACGGTTGTATTCGGCCCACGTCTGAAAGCTTCCCCTTCCAGAGGCGTCCAGGCGAGGAAGAACGACATCCAGAAGCAGCCAGACCGCGCCTGATGCCACCACGATTCCTAAAGTGGCCAGGGTGGTTGTGATCCACGAGTGCCGAAAAAGCCCTTCAGCCTGCCCCGCAAACGCGCTTGCCGTAATAGCTACGACAGCAAGCATCACAGATGCCTGGGTGTTAGCACTCTGCATCTCATTTCGCACAATGCTGGCTTCAGTCTCAGCACGGGAAACCATTTTCGCCTCCCCTTTAAGGACGCCCCACGCTGAAGCTTGGCAGGAGCTGGTTCCACCTGCCCATCGTTAAGGCAACCTGCGACGACCCACCGGTAGCCCGCGAGCCAATCAGTTGAGCGGCCCGCGGGCCGAAGGGGCGACTCGCTCAATCTGTGACACGTACGTCAGGGCTTCGTACTTCCTCATCTTCAGTGGGGCCGGACAACGACCTCCCCTCGTCCGCTGTGACCGGTCGACCCGAGGCACCTGGAACCAGCCTTGAGTCATTTCCAAGCCAGCGGCGCGGACCGCGAGTTGGGCAGTCCAGCGCAACGATGAAGCTCCCAGTAGACGGGTTCTCGTCCAAGATCGCCGGGTTCGACAAGGCCGCCTTCGCCGTCGACTGGGACCGCCACCGGGCCAGCTGTCCCCAGGGCAACCCCAGCCGCGAGTGGCGCCCCCTGCACATCAACGGCCACGACTACATCCAGGTCAAGTTCGACAAATCCACCCGCCTGGCCTGCCCCGTCCGCCCCCAGTGCACCAACACGGTCAATGGCCCCCGCTCACCCGCACTGCTACCCACCCGCGAACTGCACGAGATCCAGAAACAGAACCGTCTGGACCAGCACACCGAAGGCTGGCAGCGCCGCTACGCGATCCGCGCCGGCATCGAAGCCCCCCTCTCCCGGAACGTCCGCACCTGCGGCCCGCGCCGGACCTACTACCGCGGCCAAGAACACACGTCGAGCACGTACTCACCGGCCTGACCTGCAACGTCACCCGAGTCACCGACTGGATCACCGACCCGCCCCCGACGAGCCCCAGCCATTCCCACTCCCTCTGCGTGGCCCCCAACTGACCCCTCGCAAGATCGCCAACAGAGTCAATAGGTTGTTCCCCGTCGCGCTAGCGCAGCAGCCTGCTGCTGTTCGGGGGCGTCAACACCCGCAGGTCGTGACGGCTCCTTGGGGAACCGTCCGGCTGCGGCACGGTCTGAACCTCCGGCCGGGGCGGGGACCGGACGCCGACTCACCACGTGCCCCAGCAGCAAGTGGTGCTACTCATCCAGCCACGGCGTCGTCATCCAGCTCCTGGCTCCCGGTGGCCATACTCATGCCCCTCGCAGAAGAGTCCTTACGGCAAGAGGCCGAGAAGCGTCGCAGCGTGAACCGCGAGGCGGAAGAAGCCCCGTACCGGGCCACGGCCAGCTGCCGCATCAGAGCGGCCCATGATCAGCTCGGAGAGAACTTTGCGGCCCCGTGCCTACGGTGCGCGCATGAGCACCACCTTCGACGCTGAATGCGATGACGTCCGGGACTTGGAGTCCCACCTGCTTACCGATCTGGAGGACAACCTCCTCCAGCAGGCCGACGACGACCTGTTCGGCCTGGGCTCCCATTTGGAAGCGATACCGAAGGGCGGCGCCTGATGGGTGCGGCAGCCGATACCTCGCTCACTCCGGCCGACTTGAGGCGCCGTGTACGGGAGGCTGCCGCGCTCGGCGCCAAG
>NZ_JBSGZD010000401.1:0-5664 GCF_053610825.1 Streptomyces sp. NPDC054863
GGCCCGCCGGTGTGCGGGCCCGGGCCGGTGGCGGCCGAGGCGGTGGCCCGGCCCCCCAGCGTCGTCAGAAGGAGCACGGCTGCGGCGGTGGCCGCCAGTCGTGCCCGGATGCCCAGAACCATAGGAATCTCCGAGAGTTGGGGGCGGTGGGGCGGTGGGGCGGTGGGGCGGTGGGGCGGTGGGGCAGGTGGATCGGATGGTGCGGGTGGTGCGGGGGCGGGCCAGGGGTCAGGCCGTGAGGTTGCGGAACCGGCGTACGGCCAGCGGGAAGAAGACCGCGAACAGCACGATCGGCCACACGACGGCCATCAGGGTGGCATTCTGCGTGATCCAGGAGTCGCCGGCCCAGCCCGGGTTCCCGAACAGCTCCCGGGTCGCCGTGACGGTGGAGGACAGCGGGTTCCACTCGGCGATGGTGCCCAGCCAGCCGGGCATCGTCGCGGGGGCGACGAAGGCGCTGGTCAGGAAGCCCACCGGGAATTCGAGGGTCTGCACCATGGTGATGCCCTCGGGCCCCTTCATGAGCAGCCCGAGGTACATGCCCACCCAGGTCAGGGCGAACCGCAGCAGCAGGAGCAGGCCCACCGCGAAGAGGGTCTGGCCGGTGGTGCCGTGTGCGCTCCACCCCATGAGCAGGCCCACGCCGAAGAGCACGGCCAGGGCGAGCACCGTGTTGAGCATGTCGGTGACGCAGCGGCCGACGAGAACCGCCGACGGCGCCATCGGCATGGCCCGGAAGCGGGAGGTGACGCCGCGGTTCTTGTCGGCGGCGACGGCCGTCACCGTCTCGCCCACCCCGAACACCATGGTCATCACGAACATGCCGGGGAGGAGGAACTCGCGGTAGTCGCCGCCGCCCGGCACCTGCATCGCGCCACCGAAGAAGTAGCCGAACATCAGGACCATCATGACGGGGAAGAGCATGCCGCTGATGACGGTGCCGGGCTCACGGGTCCAGTGCGTCAGCCCGCGCAGGGTGATCGTCCACCCGTCGGCGAGCGCCCAGCGCAGCCGGGACAGGGGACCGCTGGGAAGGTCCGGGATCGCGATGCTCATGCGTGGGCTGCCTCCGACTTCTTCGATTCCTTCGACTTCTTCGACTGTTTCGCGGAGCCGGAGCCGGAGCCGGAGCCCGAGCCCGAGCCGGAGTCCGAGCCGGAGTCCGCGTCCGCCCCGGCGGCCGCGGTGCGGTCCTCCCCCGTGAGGTGCAGGAAGACCTCGTCGAGGGTGGGCCGGCGCAGCGCGATGTCCTCCGCCTCGACACCCGCGCCGTCCAGCGCCCGCACCACTTCGGTCAGCGCGTTGGTGCGGTCGTCGACCCGCATGCTGATCTGCCGTGTGGCCTCGTTCAGGACGGGCTCCTCCGCGCCGATCCGGGCCATGGCCCCGGCCCCGGCCGACAGGTCGGCGGCGTGCCGGACCACGACGTCCAGGCGGTCGCCGCCGATGCGGCCCTTCAACTGCTCGGGGGTGCCCTCGGCGATGACCCGGCCCGAGTCGATCACCGAGATGCTGTCGGCGAGCTGGTCGGCCTCCTCCAGGTACTGGGTGGTGAGCAGCACGGTGGTACCGCCCTCGACCAGCGTCCGTACGGAGTCCCAGACCTCGTTGCGGCTGCGCGGGTCGAGACCGGTGGTCGGCTCGTCCAGGAACAGCACCGGCGGCGCGAGCACCATGCTCGCCGCCAGGTCGAGACGGCGGCGCATGCCCCCCGAGTACGACTTCACCGGCTTGGCGCCGGTGTCGGTGAGCCGGAACCGCTCCAGCAGCTCGTCCGCACGGCGCCGGGCGACGGCGGGGGAGAGGTGGTAGAGGCGGCCGAACATCACCAGGTTCTGCCGGCCGCTCAGCACCTCGTCGATGGCGGTGTGCTGGCCGACGAGCCCGATGCGGTAGCGCACCTGGGCCGACTGGCGGGCGACGTCGAAGCCCGCGACCTCGGCCCGGCCCCCGTCCGCCGACAGCAGGGTGGACAGGATGCCCACCGTGGTGGTCTTGCCCGCTCCGTTGGGACCGAGCAGACCGCACACCGTGCCCTGGGGCACCGTGAGGTTCAGTCCGTCCAGTACCCGGTTCTTGCCGTAGTTCTTGCGGAGCCCCTCGGCGACCACGGCCGACCTGCTCGATTCCACGTCTGTTCCTTCCGTTCGGGGGGAGGGGAAAACTCGGTCAGTAGGGGCCGATGAATCCGGCGTCCACACCGGCCAGGGCCGGGACGGCGACCGCGTTCTCGCCCACCAGACCGAGGCAGGCCTCGGCGATCGAGCGCGCGCTGGGGTGGAACGCCTCCTCCAGCGGCCAGGACACCGGGGCGGGGCAGTCCGGCGGTGTCACCCGGCGTACGGGGGCCCGCAGTTCACCGGGGATGCGCTCGGCGATCACGGCGGCGACCTCGGCCGAGAAGCCGTACCTGGCCCAACTGGTGTCGGCGACCACGACCCGGCCGGTCCTGGCGACCGACTCGCAGATGAGGTCCTCGTCCAGCGGCCTGATGCTCCGCACGTCCACGACCTCGACGCTGATGCCCTGCTCGGCCAGCAGGGCGGCGGCGCGCTCCGCCTCGTGGACCATCAGCGAGGCCGCCACGACCGTCACGTCGGTGCCGTGGCGGGCGATGCGGCCCACCCCGAAGGGCACCGGCACGGCCTCCTCGGGCACCTCGCCCTGGAGGGGGTAGAGCGAACGGTTCTCCATGAGCACCACGGGCGTGTCCGCCTGCAGCGCCGAGACCAGCAGGCCCTTGGCGTCGGCGGCACTGGCCGGGGCCGCGACGTACAGGCCGGGGAAGTGGCCGAACGTCGCGTGCAGGCTCTGCGAATGCGTGGCGCCCTGCCCCCAGCCGCGGCCGACGACACCGCGCATGACGACGGGCACACCGCCCTGGTTGCCGTACATGTAGCGCCACTTGGAGGCCAGGTTGATCATGGCGTCCATCGCCAGGAACATGAAGTCGGCCCGGGTGTGCACCACCAGCGGGCGCATCCCCTGGTCGGCGGCCCCGACGCAGATACCGGCGACGGCGGTCTCGCTGTTGGGGGTGTCGATCACCCGCCCGGCGCCGAACCGGGTGAAGGCCTCGCGGGTCGTGCCGTAGGAACCCTTGTGGTCGTCGACGTTCTGGCCGGCCACCACGATGCTCGGGTCGGCCTCCATGCACTGGACGGTGGCCTCGGCGATGGCCTGCCCGTACGTGAGCGTGCGTGTCATCGTGCTCTCCTGTCAGCTCGCGCCGTACGGGCGTCCGTAGGCGCCGTCGGTCAACCGGTCCACGTCCGGGTAGGGGGCGGCCTTCGCCGCGGTGACCGCGAGGCGGGTCAGATCCCGGAACTCCTCGTCCCAGTCCAGGAGTTGCCGATCGATGTCGGGGGTGTCCGCGCCCAGCTCCTGCGCGGTGCGCCGGATGGGGCAGCGCTCCTGCCACGCCTCCACCTCGTCGCCGGGCCGGTCGATGTCGTTGTCCCAGTTGGGACCGACGTGCTCGCGCCAGCGGTAGGTGTCCAGCTCCAGGAAGTACGGACCCTCGCCCGCGCGGCAGTGCGCGGCGGCCCGCAGCGCCGCCTCGTGGACGGCGCGCACGTCGTTGCCGTCGATCCGCTCGGCGGCGATCCCGAACGCCCGGGCCCGCTCGGTGATCCCCGTGGCGGCGGACCGGGCGGGCTGGCGCGCGGACAGCGGGGAGGAGATCGAGTACGAGTTGTTCTCGCAGACGAAGACGATCGGGACCCGGTGCACCGCCGCGAAGTTGAGCGACTCGTGCAGGACACCCTCCTCGGAGGCGCCGTCACCGAAGAAGGTGGCCACCACCCGGGCGGAGTCCTGCCTGCCCAGCGACCAGGCGGCCCCGGTGGCCACCGAGATCATCTCGCCGAGGATCGCGGCCGAACCGGCGAAGCCGACGGCCCGGTCGCTCAGGTGGACCGAGCCCCCGCGACCGCGGGAACAGCCGGTCTCCTTGCCGTACAGCTCGGCGACCATGCCCTCCAGGTCGCCGCCCTTGGCGAGGTAGGCGGCGTGGCTGCGGTGGCCGGTGTAGACGAGGTCGTCCGGGCGCAGGGCGGCGCACACCCCGACGGCGGCGGCTTCCTGTCCGACGGAGAAGTGCACGGGGGTGCGCATCTCCTGCTCGTCGCGGTAGAGGTCCGCCAACTCCTCCTCGACGCAGCGGATGCGCACCATGGCACGCAGCAGTGCGGCCGGTCCGGCTGGCGGATCATCCAGTCCGTCCGGTGTGTTGGGGTTCGGCACGGCCGACGTCACCTCCGGGCTCAACTGCACAGTGGGAGGACGATTCTCCGGACCACCGATCGCGCCGTGCTGGATTACGGGTGGACCGTCGGACGCCGCTCCCGCTCGACCGCTCCTCCGTCCGGCCCGCCTAGCGTGCGCCGTGCCCGTGGCGCGTCCGCGCCCGTGAGGAAGTGCCCGTGGCGCGTCCGCGCCCGCGAGGTAGAGACCCGTGCAGAGAGGGTGCCGCAGATGACCGTCGCGGAACAGGAGACGGGCCGCCGTCTTCAACTCGTCCAGGGAATCCACTGGTTGTACGCGGCGGGCGGCGACCCCTATGCCGCGCTCCTGCGGGGCGTCCCGGGGACGCCGCCGTCCCAGGAGTACGCCCGGATCGCGGCCGGCGGGCCGGTGTGGCGCAGCAGGCTGGGGACCTGGGTCTCGGGGCAGTACGCGAGCGCCGCCGAACTGCTGGCCCTCGCCGCCGCGCACCCCGCGCCGCCGCCCGCGCCACAGCCCCGTACGGCCCTGGCCTGGGACGCGGGGCTGCCGGCCGCCGACGCGGCCGACGTGCCCGCTGCGGACCGCGTCCGGGAGCTCACGGCGCTCGCCTGCGCCCGCCGCTTCGCCGGGCTGCGCGACGGGAGCGAACTCGTCGCGGAGGTGGCCGCCCGCGTCCCCGCCGAGGTGCTGGCGGACCTCCACGGGCTGACCGGCGGCGACCGCGAGCGGTCCCTGTCGGCCTGCGCGGACGCCGCGCCCGCACTCGACGCGGCGCTGGCCCCGCCCTCGTACGACGAGGGACGCCGGATCCTCGAAGGGGTGGCCGTCCTGCGCGGCCTGCTGGGCGGGAGCTCCGCGCGCCGGGCGGTGGTGGAGGTGCGTGCGGCCCGCGAGCTCGTCGCCGGGACGCTGCACGCCCTGCTCCGGGAGCCGGGACAGTGGGCGGAACTGGCGGCCGGCGGGCCGCCCGCGGCGGAGCGGGCCGTGGCCGAGACCCTGCGGCACGATCCGCCGGTGAAGGTGTGCGCCTTCACCGCGCCGGCCGACGCCGAGGTGGGCGGGGCGCGGATCGGGGCGGGCGACCAGGTGGCGGTGGTGCTGGGGGCCGCACATCGCGACCCGGCCGTGTACGCCGACCCGGACCGTTTCGACCCGTGGCGCAGCGGGCCCTCCGGCGCGGACGGGCAGTTGCTGGTCCCCGCCCCGCACGGGGTGACGCCCGGACCGCTGGTACGGGCGACGGCCGTCGCGGTGGTGGCCGAACTCGCCGCACGGTGGCCCGCCCTGCGCGCCGCGGGACCCGCGCACCGCAGGGGAAGGGCCCCGGTGACCGGAGGCCTGGCACACCTTCCGGTCGTGCTGGGCCGCCCCGCGGAGCGCTGAGCGCGGTACACGACGACGCCGGGCCCCGCCCGGCCCTCCCGCCACGTGCGGGGA
>NZ_JBSGZD010000402.1:0-5565 GCF_053610825.1 Streptomyces sp. NPDC054863
CGGGGGGGCGGGGGCGGCGCCGGGGGGGGGCGCGGGGGGGCCGGGGGGGGGGCGGCCCGGCCGGCGGCGCCGCCCCCCCCCCGGGGGGCCCCCCTGGGGGGGGGGCCCGGGGCCAGTGGTGGGGCGGGGAGGGTCAGCCGTTGCGGGGGCCCGGGAAGGTGGCGGAGCGGGAATCTTCGCGGAGGGACTGGCTGCTCGCCGTCGGTTGCGGCGGCATGGAGCGGGCGGCGGGGACCGCGGGCAGGATGGCGGGCATCGTCCGCGTCGCGGCGGGGGCCGTCGCTGTCGCGGTCGATCCGTTCGTGGAGGTGGGGGAGGAAGGAGAGGGGGAGGGGGTCAGGGGGCCTGGGGTGGAGGACGAGGCGGTCAGGGAACCGGAGGCGGCGGACGCGGCCGAGACGGAGTCCGTGGTGTTGTGGTCCGCGGCGGTTCCGTTCGCGGACTGTGCCGCGGCCCTGCGTGCGCCGTAACGGCGGTGCACCGCCTGCTTGGTGACCCCGAGCGCCGAACCCACCGCGTCCCACGAGAAACCGAGCGAGCGGTCGAAGTCCACGGCGGCGGTCACCAAGGTCTCGACGCTGTCCCGCAGTTCCTGCGCGAGGCGGACGGTAGGGGCGGGGGCCCGCCCGTACACGACGAAGCCCGTGGAGGGTCCCGAGCGGCGCGGGCGGTAGACGTTGCCCAGCTGGGCGGTGAGGGTACGCAGCGCGTCCACCTGCCGGCGGACCCGCTCGATGTCCCGTACCAACAGGTGCAGGCTGGCCCGCGCTTGGGCGTCATGGGTTGCGTGGTCGGCCATGAAAAAGCCTCTCGAACCGGCGTTGAGTGAAGAAGGACGGATGAAGGACGGGGCCGTGAGGTTGACGACCCGTTTCGGTCAATCTCTTTTGACCAACGCGCCACCCGGTGTTGTGGTCACGCTCCAGGGGCGTGTCCGCATATGCGCGGGGCGCACGGACGTGCGTACGCCCCCTCGGGCGGGTCCGGGGCGTCGCCCATAGACTGGTGCGCTGCCCGATCGCCGACCGAGAGGCCCGTACATCCATGAAGCTCGTCTTCGCCGGCACCCCCGAGGTCGCCGTTCCCGCCCTGGACGCACTCATCGCCTCCCGGCACGAGGTCGTCGCCGTCGTCACCCGGCCGGACGCCCCCGCAGGACGCGGTCGCAGGCTGGTCGCCAGTCCCGTCGCGGACCGCGCCCAGGAGGCGGGGATCGAGGTCCTCAAGCCGGTGAAGCCGCGCGACGAGGAGTTCCAGGCCCGGCTGCGCGAGATCGGCCCGGACTGCTGCCCGGTCGTGGCGTACGGTGCGCTGCTGCCGAAGTCGGCCCTGGAGATCCCGGCCCACGGGTGGGTCAACCTGCACTTCTCGCTGCTGCCCGCCTGGCGCGGCGCGGCCCCCGTACAGCACTCGGTGATGGCCGGTGACGAGGTGACGGGCGCGTCGACGTTCCAGATCGAGCAGGGGCTGGATTCCGGTCCGGTCTATGGAGTGATCACGGAGGAGGTGCGGGCCACGGACACCAGTGGTGACCTGCTGACCCGGCTCGCCTTCGCCGGATCCGGCCTGCTCGTGGCCACCATGGACGGCATCGAGGACGGGTCGCTGATTCCCGTTCCGCAGCCCGCCGACGGCATCAGCCTCGCTCCGAAGATCAGCGTCGAGGACGCGCAGGTCGACTGGAACGCTCCCGCGCTGCGCGTCGACCGCATCGTGCGCGGCTGCACCCCCGCACCCGGCGCGTGGACCGTCTTCCGCGGCGAGCGGCTGAAACTGGTGCAGGCGGGACTGGCGGCGGACCGCACCGATCTCGCTCCCGGCGAGCTGTCCGCGGGCAAGAACAACGTCCACGTCGGCACCGGTTCGCACGCCGTCGAGCTGCTCTGGGTACAGCCGCAGGGCAAGAAGCCGATGAAGGCGGCCGACTGGGCGAGGGGCGTACGCATCGCCCCCGGAGAGCTTCTGACCAAGGCGGACGTACGCTGAGGGGGAACCCCCTTCACTAAGCGGAGCACCTTTTGAGCGACCAGAAGCCCCAGCAGAACCGGCAGAACCAGCAGAGCGGTCCCGCGCGCAAGCCGTACAAGCCGCACCGCAAGCCCCAGAAGGACCCCGTCCGCTTCCTCGCCTTCGAGGCGATGCGCGCCGTCGACGAGCGGGACGCGTACGCGAACCTGGTGCTGCCGCCGCTGCTGAAGAAGGCCCGGGAGAAGAACGAGGGCTTCGACGCGCGCGACGCCGCCCTCGCCACCGAACTCGTCTACGGCACGCTGCGCAGGCAGGGCACGTACGACTCGATCATCGCGGCCTGCATCGACCGGCCGCTGCGCGAGGTCGACCCGCCGGTGCTCGACGTGCTGGCGCTCGGCGCGCACCAGCTGCTCGGCACCCGCATCCCCACCCACGCGGCCGTCTCCGCCAGCGTGGAGCTGGCGCGGGTGGTGCTCGGCGAGGGGCGCGCGAAGTTCGTCAACGCGGTGCTCCGCAAGATCTCCAAGCAGGACCTGGAGACGTGGGTGGAGCAGGTGGCTCCGCCCTACGAGGACGACGCGGAGCAGCACCTCGCCGTCGTGCACTCGCACCCGCGCTGGATCGTCTCCGCGCTGTGGGACGCGCTGGGCGGCGGCCGGGGCGGCATCGAGGACCTCCTCGAAGCGGACAACGAGCGCCCCGAGGTGACGCTGGTCGCCCGCCCCGGCCGGTCCACCACGGACGAGCTGCTGGCGGTGCTGGGCGAGGAGTCCGGGCTGCCGGGCCGCTGGTCGCCCTATGCGGTACGGATGGCCGAGGGCGGCGAGCCGGGCGCGCTGGAGGTGGTACGGGACGGGCACGCCGGCGTCCAGGACGAGGGCAGCCAGCTCGTGGCCGTGGCCCTCGCCAACGCACCCGTCGAAGGGCCCGACAAGCAGTGGCTGGACGGCTGCGCGGGCCCCGGCGGCAAGGCGGCGCTGCTCGCGGCCCTCGCCTCCGAGCGGGGCGCGGCGCTGCTCGCCTCCGAGAAGCTGCCGCACCGGGCGCGTCTGGTGGCGCAGGCGCTGGCCGGGAATCCGGGTCCGTACCAGGTCATCGCGGCGGACGGCACCCGGCCGCCGTGGCTGCCCGGCACCTTCGACCGGGTGCTGATGGATGTGCCGTGCTCGGGGCTCGGCGCGCTGCGCCGTCGGCCCGAGTCGCGGTGGCGGCGCCGCCCGGAGGACCTGGAAGGGTTTGCTCCGCTTCAGCGGGCGCTGCTGCGGGAGGCGTTGAAGGCCGTCCGGGTCGGTGGAGTCGTGGGCTACGCGACCTGCTCGCCGCACCTCGCGGAGACGCGGACCGTCGTGGACGACGTCATCAAGGGCAAGGGCGCGGGCAACGAGCCGTTCGAGGTGGAGTGGGTGGACGCGCGTCCGCTGATGCCGGGGGTTTCGGCGCTGGGGGACGGGCCGGACGTGCAGCTTTGGCCGCATGTGCACGGGACGGATGCGATGTACCTGGCGGTGCTGAGGAGGGTGGCGTGAGCCGGGGATGAGCAGGGGCGGCGCCGGGCCGGTGGGGGCGGGGGTTCGGGGCTGTGCCCCGGGCCCGGACTGCGTCCGCGCGTCCTCGAACGCCGGACGGGTCGATCCCGGTCGGGAACTTCCTTGGGGCATGGCAGTCTTGGGGCATGGCAGCGCAGATCAATCCCAGTATCCTGTCCGCCGACTTCGCCCGGCTCGCCGACGAGGCCAGGGCCGTCGAAGGCGCCGACTGGCTCCATGTCGACGTCATGGACAACCACTTCGTGCCGAACCTCACCCTCGGCGTGCCGATCGTGGAGTCGCTGAGCAGGGCCACGGACATCCCGCTGGACTGTCACCTCATGATCGAGGACCCGGACCGCTGGGCGCCGCAGTTCGTCGAGGCGGGCGCCGGTTCGGTGACCTTCCACGCCGAGGCCGCCGCCGCCCCGGTCCGTACCGCGCGCGAGATCCGCGCCAAGGGCGCCCGCGCGTCCATGGCGCTCAAGCCGGCCACGCCCATCGAGCCGTACGAGGACCTGCTCCCCGAGCTCGACATGCTGCTGATCATGACGGTTGAGCCGGGCTTCGGCGGGCAGTCGTTCCTGGACATCATGCTGCCGAAGATCCGCCGTACCCGTCAGCTGATCTCCAAGCACGGCCTGGAGCTGTGGCTCCAGGTGGACGGCGGCGTCTCCGCCTCCACCATCGAACGGTGCGCCGAGGCGGGCGCGGACGTCTTCGTCGCGGGCTCCGCCGTCTACAACACCGACGACCCGGCCGCCGCCGTACGCATGCTGCGCCACCAGGCCGACGAGACGACGGCCAAGGCTTCCTGGGCCTGCGCGCACTGAGGACCGGGGAACGGCGCCGCAGCAGCGGCACGGTCACGGTAATAAGAAGGCAAAATGAACGTGGGCCCACAGGGCTGATCAAGGTCCGTCACATCTGACAGGATGAACGACGAACCATTGTGTGAAAGTGAACCAAGGTAAGGAGATCGCGGTGTCTGCGATGTCAGCGGGCCGGTCGGCCATGCGGATGGGACCCGCTGAGCTGGTTCAGGCGGCGGCCATGGCCCGCCGCTTCTACCTTGAGGGCAAATCCAAGATCCAGATCGCCGAGGAGTTCGGCGTCAGCCGCTTCAAGGTGGCCCGGGTCCTGGAGACCGCTCTCGAACGTGATCTCGTACGGATCGAGATCCGCGTCCCCGCCGAACTGGACGCGGAGCGCTCCGACGCCCTGCGGGCCCGGTACGGTCTGCGTCACGCGGTCGTCGTCGAGTCCCCGGCGGACGCCGCGGACGACGCCCCCGACCCGGAGAACCTGGGCGAGGTCGCCGCCGACCTGCTCGGCGAACTCGTCAACGAGGGCGATGTGCTGGGCCTGGCCTGGGGCCGCTCCACCATCCACATGGCCGCCGCCCTGCACCACCTCCCGCCGTGCACGGTCGTGCAGTTGACCGGTGTGTACGACGCGGGGACGGCGGAGCGCGGCTCGGTCGAGGCGGTCCGCAGGGCCGCCCAGGTCTCCGGCGGCGAGGCCCACCCGATCTACGCACCGATGCTGCTGCCCGACCCGGCGACGGCTGCCGCGCTGCGCAACCAGACCGGGATCGCCCGCGCCTTCGAGTACTTCGACAAGGTGACGGTCGCGTGCGTGTCCATCGGTTCGTGGGAGCGGGGCATCTCGACGGTCCACGACATGCTGACGGACGAGGAGCGCGCGCACTACGCCTCGCTCGGCGTCGCGGCCGAGACGTCCGCGCACCTCTTCGACGCGGACGGCCGCCGGGTCGGACGTGACCTCGGCGAGCGCTGCATCACCGTCGAGGCGGACCGGCTCCGCCGGATACCCGAGGTGGTCGCCATCGCGGGCGGACTGCGCAAGGCGGCCGCGATCGACGCGGTGCTCCGTTCCGGACTCGTCACCAGCCTGGTCACGGACACGGCCGCCGCGGACCACCTGCTGAACGCGGGCGGCCCGCCGCCGCGTCCGGCGTTGGACCGGGCGGACCCGGACGACTGATTTTCCGTACCCGTACGAGGAATTCCGTACCTGTACGAGGGAGGGGCGCGCGGCATGATGC
>NZ_JBSGZD010000403.1:0-5555 GCF_053610825.1 Streptomyces sp. NPDC054863
CCCGTGCGGGGGGTCACCCTTAGCGGGGTCGGGGGGGGGGCCGGGGCCGCGGGTGGGGTCGGCGGGGGCGGCAGGGCTTGCGCGCCGGTGGGCGGGCGCGTTCCGACGCGCCCTCCCACCTCGGCCAGGTCCCTGTGTCCACTCTCCGACCGGCTGGTGAGCGCCGTCGCGCCCGGTGACGACCCGCACCCGGCAGCGGGCCCGGAGCCCCGGCAGGGAATGGCCTGTTCCGCGCTCCTCATCCGTCACCGCAGCGCCACAGAATGTGCTCCGGGCTCGTGAATGCCCGTCCACCCGGAGAGGGCACTCGGGTCAGTTCCATGACGAGGAGGCACCCTGTGCATCTGCTCGGAACCCGAACAGCTAGGGCCTCAGCGACTGTCCTGGCTGCCGTCGCGCTGACGCTGGCACCGCTCGCGGGCAGCGCACACGCCGGGGACACGGCAGCCCTCGCGAGCCACGGCTGCCCCAGCGGCTACGTCTGCCTGTATCCGAACGCGAGCTGGAACAACGACACGCCCGCGTTCAAGTGGTACCGCTACGGCTCCTACAACCTCAGCAACCAGTTCGGCTACAAGCGGTTCTTCAACAACCAGACCGGCGACGCCAAGGCTCGCAACTGTCTCGGGTACAACGGCACCAACTGCCAGGGCAACCAGACGGCCGGCACCTGGTGGGACTACGACTACACCCCGTACAACTCGGTGAAGCTGGAACCGTAGCCCCGACGCCGCGGCGCGGGCGGCCAGGTGGCGGGCCGGAGACCCGTACCGCATGCGTACGGCAGCGGAGAAGCGGCTGCACGCCACGGTCAAGCGTGTGTCGGACGGGCGGGTGGCCCGGGGACGCGATTCCCCTGGGCCACCCGGCCACGTGAGTGTGTACGCCGACACCGGCCTCTCGCGGACTGTCGGTCACGGCCCAGGACCGGGACCACCCGCGATCAACTGATCGCGCCTGAGAGCCCGTCCCGCAGGCGCGTCACCGCCACCCGGATGCGGTAGGCGAGATACGGGTGTGGCGTGACTTCCTGAGAACCCGCCCGTTGAGGATGTGTTTTGTTCGCCGGTGTTCTCTGGAGGATCCATGTTCCGTACCCGTACCACTCTTGCCGTCCTGATGCTGGCCGCGGCCGGCGCACTCGGGGTGGCCTCGCCCGCGCTCGCGCTCGCCCACTGCCCCGAGCCCGTCACCCTGGTGCTCTCCGACGAAGACCACGAACGCTTCCTGCTGGAGTCCCCGGAAATTCGGCGGCTCATCCAGAGCGACCGGGAGTACCGGGACGCCTGGCTCGGATGCGCGGCGCCCAGCCGGGTCGAGCCGAACATCTGGGGCCAGGGCTACGTCTGCATTCCGGAGGGTGCCGTGCAGTAAGCCACGGCTACCGTCCCGTGCTCCCGGTGGACGGCTGGGGGAGTACGGGCGGGGGCGGGGGCGCGAGGGAGAGCAGTGCCCACCGGCGGCGGCCGTCCCGCGCGCTCTCCACCCCGCAGTCCGCTGCTCCTCTGGTGGCGACGGTCCGCAGGAGCGAGCCGTCGTCGGGGCGCTCGGCGTGGGGGCCGCTGCTGAGGACGAGCACCATGGCATGGTCCCGGTGGTCGGCGAGATGCACGCTCAGGTGGTCGCCCCCGTCGTCCACGGCCGCCGTCACCAGCAGCCTGACCACCGCGCGCACCGTCTCCGCGTCGAAGCGGTGGTAGCCCCAGGTGTGCAGCGCCTCCTCGACCCGCCTGCTCGCGCCGGACGGCGTCCACGGCCGGGACTCCAGCGGCCAGTTCCTGCCGCGCCGGTCCGCGATCCTCGTCCGCATCCACGACTTCGACGGCATCGGCGGCGGGTCCGGGGGCGGCAGAGGGCGCTTGGGCGGTGGTTCGCTCCTCGGCGGGAAGGTCGGCCGGTGCGGTGCTTCCACGAGTACCTCCCGCGCGTACGGACAAAGGGCGTGCGTCCAGCGTAGACCTGCCCCGGCAGCCCCGGGTGCGAACAACATGACGTGCACGCGGTCGAGTTGCGGGTGGTATCCGCCGGAACCGAGCTGCATTCGCGCCGGTTCGGAGGAACCGACGCCGTGGTCGCAACGTCATGATCAGTGACCTCAATCGTGGTCATGACCTGCAGCGCACGGGCGGCACCGGCATCGACCATGCCGCAGATCGCCAGATCGCCAGATCGCCAGATCGCCAAATCGCTCGTGCGCCGTGAAACTTTCTCTGGGGAACCCTCGTGCCGACGTACCACCGCCGTTCCAAGGCCGCCGTGTTGACCGCCGCAGCCGCCCTCGCAGTCGCAGGCCTGGCAGCCACCGCGACTCCCGCAGCCGCGATCCACGGCGGCAAGAACACCACCACCACGGACCACCCGTACACGATGGAGATCCGCAGCAAGGCGACCAACGGCGTCGTGAGCGAGCACATTTGCGGCGGCACCCTCATCGCGCCGGACAAGGTGCTGACCGCAGCCCACTGCATAGACGAAGAGGAGGGCAAGCCGCCCGTCACCTTCGAGGTGGTCGGCGGCCGAACCGACCTGCGGACCACCAAGGGCACGGTCCGCCAGATCGCTTCGATGAAGATCCACCCCAAGTTCGACGCGCCCAACTACCTGTACGACGCGGCCGTCCTCACCCTGGCCAAGCCGATGCCGTACAAGACGCTGCCCGTCGCCGGGCCGAAGGACGCCGCGCTCTTCGAGTCCGGCCGGTCCGCGACCGCACTGGGCTGGGGCCTCACCGCCACCGGCACCCAGGGCGTGCGGCTGAAGGCGGCACGTCTGACCCTGTCGCCGCTCAAGGGCTGCGACCCGTACACCCAGCCCACCGACACCCCGCTCAACAAGCTCTGCACGATTCCCGCCACCGGCACCTTCGACAGCACCTGCCGGGGCGACTCGGGCGGCCCGCTGATCGTGGCCGGCAAGCTGGTCGGGATCGCCTCCACCGGCAACAGTTACTGCAACAAGGACTACCCGACCGCTCTCTTCACCCGTACCAGCGCGATCGTCGCCGCGCTGGGTGTGCCGACCGGCTGAGTCGCGGTCAGAGCAGGCGGAGGGCGTTCGTCACGAGTGCGCGCGCGTACGCGGCGTCCAGTTGGCCGGGGCGGAAGAGGATGCGGTACATGATCGGCGCCACGACGCGGTCGATCACCAGTTCCCTGTCGGGTACCGGCTCCCCGCGCAGTACCGCGCGGCTCAGCACGGTGTCGATCTGTTCGGCCGCGTAGGCCGAGCACTGCCCGGCGTTGCTGCCGTCAGGGGCGCCCAGCAGGGCGTCCCTGAGGTACGCGCGCCCGGGGGGAGAGGCCATCTCGTCGAGGAACTGCTCCGCCCAGGCGTCGAGGTCGCCCCGGAGGCTCCCCAGGTCGGCCGGGTCCGTTTCCGGACGCAGCCGTTCGACCGCGACGTCGGACAGGAGTTCCTGGAGGTCGCCCCAGCGACGGTAGATCGTGGAGGGGGTCACGCCCGCCCGGGCGGCCAGCATCGGGACGGTCAGCGCATCGCGGCCCACCTCGCCGACGAGTTCACGCACCGCGGCGTGGACGGACTCCTGTACACGGGCACTGCGCCCGCCGGGGCGGGACATGGGCTTGGGGCTCATGTGATGCACCTTAACGCGAATTCGTTGCTTCTAGCTGCCCCGTACATCCCGCATGCTCCGTACATCCCGTCTGCCCCGCACGCCCTGCACGGCGCATACGCCTCACACCCCCCTACGCCCCCGTACGCCCGGGAGTTACGGATTCCCGCCCTCGGGGCGATGCGGACTGCGCGGGAGCCACCGGTGGACGTCCCGTGCCGACCTGTGCCGGCCGGGACGTCCACCGGCTCTCAGACAGTGACCGGCGCGAGCCGCCCCGCACCGGCCATCGCTTCTTCGTAGACCCGGCCCACGCGGAGCACCGTCGCATCGTGGAAGGGCCGCGCCATCAGCTGCATGCCGATGGGCAGTCCCGCGTGGTCGTGACCGACCGGCAGGGTGAGCGCGGGCATGCCGGTGATGTTGGCCGGGGCGCAGAGCCGGACGTAGCTTTCGGACACGGACTCGGTCGTGCCGTCGGCCCACGCGACCTCGTCCTGGTCCGACTTCGCCGCCGTCATCGGCACCGTCGGAGCGGCGAGGACGTCGATTCCGTCGAACATGCGGGCCCAGGCGTCGCGGATCATCGTGCGGGCCCGCTGGGCGCGGAGGTAGTCGCCCGCCGAGGTGAGTTCGCCCGCCTCCAGCAGGATGCGGATGTCCGGGGCGTACGAGTCGGGCGTGGCCCGTAGTGCGCGCTCGTGGTAGGCGCTGGCCTCGGGGACCATCAGCCCCCACTGCACGGCCTGGAGGTAGCGCGCCATCGGGATCTCGACGTCGACGAGCTCCGCCCCGAGCTCCGCCAGCCGTTCGATCGCGCTGCGTACCGACTCCTCCACCTCGGGGGCGACCCGGTCGAAGTAGTGGTTGCGGGGCACTCCGACCTTCAGGCCCTTGAGGTCGCCCCGTGCGAGGAAGTCCGCCGGGGGGCCGGAGACGCTCGCCGGGTCGCGCGGGTCGTGGCCGGCCGTCGCCGACAGGACCAGCCCGGCGTCCTGGACGGTTCGGGTGAGCGGGCCCACGTGGTCCAGGGACCAGGAGAGCGAGGTCACGCCGGACCGGGGAAGGAGGCCGTAGGTGGGTTTGAGGCCCACGACGCCGTTCAGAGCGGCCGGAACCCGGATGGAACCACCCGTGTCCGTACCCATGGCGAATGTCGCCCCACCGGCGGCGACGGCCACCGCCGAGCCGCCGCTCGACCCTCCCGCGACCCGGCCGCGGTCCCATGCGTTGCGCGTCTGCGGCGTGGTCAGACCGTAGGCGAACTCGTGCGTGTGCGTCTTGCCCAGGAAGACGGCCCCGGCGGCTGCGAGCCGTTCGGCCACGGCGCTGTCGTGCTGCGCCACATGCCCGGCCCGGACGTCCGAACTCGCCGTGGTGGGCATGCCCTTGACGTCGATGAGGTCCTTCAACCCCATGGGTATGCCGTGCAGCGGCCCACGCGGCCCGCTGTGGGAGATTTCCCGTTCCGCGCGGACGGCCGAGGCCCGGGCGGCGTCGGCGGCGACGGTGACATAGGCACCGAGCCGCCCTTCGACCGCTTCGATGCGCTCCAGTACGGATGTGGTGAGTTCGACGGGAGACAGCTCACGGGTCCGGAGCGCTCGGGAGGCTTCGGTGAGCGACAGCTCAAACGGTTGCATCGGCGTGCTCCGGTCCTGCCCGGTAGGAAGTGGCGGGCGGTACGTCGCCGAAGTCGAGCTCGCGCAGCGTGGCGATGACGGAGTGGATGTAGTTGGCGGTCGCGGCCACCTCTTCGTGACGGTCGTCCACCAGGGGAAGCCCGGCCCGTAGCGCCCCTCGGGCCGCTTCCTGGGGGGTGAGTTCGCAGGTCATGGTGTCCTTCCGGATCTGTACGGCGCGTCGGCCGAGGACCGCTCCAGGGCCCCCGATCACACAAAAGCGAATCGTTTGCTTTAAGTGACCGTAGAACCTACGGTCACATAAAGCAAACCGATTGGCTTTAGTTCTGGAGGGATCA
>NZ_JBSGZD010000404.1:0-5547 GCF_053610825.1 Streptomyces sp. NPDC054863
GTGAGTCCGGTGCGAAGGGGGCGGAGCGTGCGCTGTCCGGGCAGGCGCCGGGCCCGGCTCATCCGTGGGACGGGACTCGCAGGTGCTGGACCGCCGTGCGGGCCGTGTATGCCGTTTCGCCCGCCGCGATCCGGGCTTCGAGCTCGGTGACCGTACGGTCGAAGTGGTCCGGGCGTACGCCTGTCTCGCGTGCCGCGTCGCCCATGTTGCGGGCGGCGGCCACGACCAGGTCGAGGGTCTGCTCGTAGGCGGGCGGGCCGTCCGCGTCGATGTCCGCGGCCATCACCGGCAGCATCCCGAGCATGCTCGTCAGCCAGGCGACCAGGTGCTCCGTGAAGCCGGCCGCGGTGGTGCCCTTGTGGGAGGTGGCGACAGCGGTGGCGTGGAAGAAGCCCGCGAACATCATGTCCATCCCGCTCAGCAGGGCGAGGTCGTAGAGGGAGGCCGTGCCCACGTCCGTGCCCAGGTACTTCGGGGTGCCCAGAGCCTCCAGGACGGGGCGGTGCTGGGCGAAGGGGTCCTCGGCGCCGCTGTAGAAGAGGAAGGCTTCAGGGGTGGCGATCTGGTGGGGGACGGCCATGATGCCGCCGTCCAGGTAGGCCGCGCCGAGGGCGTGGGCCCAGGCTTCGGTCGCGACGGCCTGTGCGGGCGTGCCGTTGGTGAGGCTGACGAGCGTACGGCCGTGCAGGGCGCCGGCGGCCGGTTCGAGGAGGGCGTGCTGGGTGTCGTAGTCGAGGACGCAGGAGATCACGAGAGGACTTGCCTCGATCGCCTCGCGGACCGATGACGCCTGCAGTGCGCCCCGTGCGACCAGGGGGGCCGCCTTGGCCGGGGTGCGGTTCCAGACGGTGACCCGGTGTCCGGCGGCGAGGAGCGCTTCGGCGAGCGCCGAGCCCATCAGGCCCAGGCCGAGGACGGTGACGGAGAGGGGGGAGACAGGGGAGGCAGGCATGGGAGTTCCCTTTCGGAAGAGGTGGGGTGTGCCCGAGGAGGGCTGCCCCCAGCCTCGTACCGGAATCGCCGCTCCTCAAGTACGCACAAAAAGGTGGGCGGTTACCGCGAGGTGGGTGAACCTGGCCCGCCCACCGCGCGGACCGCCCCACTCCGGGTACACGGGAGGAGACGCCCGACGGGCGGTGGTACGAGGAGTACGCATGAGTGACGGGACAGTCGTGCTGCTGGTCCTGGCCGGAATCGTGGTCGTGGCGATGGTCGTGGTCGCCGTGATGCTGCTGGTCAAGATGGTGAAGGCGCGGAAGCTGCTCAACGAGGCCGGGATCCCGGCGGGGAACAAGGTTCTGTTCTGGGGCGCGGTCGTCTATCTGGTGAGCCCGCTCGACCTGCTGCCGGATCCGGTGCTGCTCGACGACATCGGGGTGATGCTGATTGCCCTGCGGTCGCTGTACGCGGCGGCCGAGAAGGCGGGGGTCGCACGGCGCGGAGAGCCGGTGGCGCTGGAGAAGTCGCGCCCGGTGAACCGGTGACCGGACCCGGTGACCGGACCCGGTGACCCGGTGACCCGGTGACCGGACCCCGTGACCCGGTGAGCCGCTGCCCGTGGAACCCCCGCCTGCTCAGGACGGGCCCGCGGGGCCCCGGTTCCCTCAGGACGGGCCCGCGGAGCCCCGGCCCCCTCAGGCCGCGATGCGCTCGCCCGACGGGTCGGCGACCACGATCTGGACGTGCGAAGGGGCGTACTTGCGTGCCTTGGCGAGCATCTTGGTCAGATCGAACTTCTCCCGCTGCACCGCGACGTGGAGCGGGGCGGGAATGGCCGGGTTCTGCGGCGGGAGGGCGGCGCCCGTCGGCAGCGCCGCGCCGGGACGCAGCCGTACGCCGAGCAGCGCGTGCGGGCCGTTCGGCGGTGTCGCCACCACGAACTGGGTGACCTCCGACCACGGCAGCAGCACCCCGCCGACCTGCGCACCGGCCGCGTTGAACTGGAACGCCGTCCGTCGGCCCTCGAACCAGGACACGATGAAGGGGATCGCGAACACGATCACCACCCCGCCCTTCATGTCGAGCGCCCAGCCCAGCAGCGCGGCCAGCGCCACGACGCCGACGATCGACCCCCACAGACCGGCCTGGTCCTTGGCGGAGAAGGGATGGGTGACCCGGTAACGCTCCCACCTCGCGGTACGGCGGGTGGGCTGCCCACCGGGCAGGGGACTCGGGCGCTGTGTCATGGCGGGGATCTCCTCGACTTGGTTTCGGGGACGTACATCGGGCGCTGCGGGCGTGCCCGATGTGTTCATGGGCGTGGACGTGTTTGCGAACTCTCCGGTTGCACACGGCAGTTGGATGGATGTGGAGTGCCGGTTGAAACCTCTCGGGGCGTGGAAAGACGCGGCGCGGAACCCCTTGTCTGACTGGTCGTCAGCTATGACGATGGCCGGGTCGATGAATACATGACGGTCCGTCAGATCTGGGGGTCTTCTCATGGTGCGGGTCCTGCCCGAAGGGCGGCTGTCGTACGGGATGCAGCTGCCTGTGCAGTCGCAGAGCGTGATCTATGCGGAAGGGTGGGAGGCGGACGCCGGGCCCGAGGAGCTCGTGGAGGTGGCGCGGGTCGCGGACCGCAGCGGGTTCGCGTACCTCGCGACCTGCGATCACGTGGCCATACCGCGTCGGCTGGCCGATGCGATGAGCACGGTCTGGTACGACCCGGTGGCGACGCTCGCCCACCTGGCCGCCGTGACCGAGCGCGTGCAACTGCTCAGCCATGTCGCCGTGGTGGGGCTCCGGCACCCCCTGGCGAGCGCCAAGCAGTACGCGACGCTGGACCACCTGAGCGGGGGCCGGCTGATCCTCGGGGTCGGGGCCGGGCACGTACAGGAGGAGTTCGACGCCCTGGGGGCCGACTTCGCGGGGCGGGGGGCCGTGCTCGACGAGTCGATCGACGCGCTGCGGGCCGCGCTCGGGCCTGAGGAGTTCCCGGAGTTCGCGGGGAAGCGGTTCTCGTTCAGCGGGCTCGGTCAGAAGCCGCGGCCCGCACGGGAGCGGGTGCCCGTATGGGTGGGCGGCTCGTCGCCCGCCGCCGTACGGAGAGCCGCCGTACGGGGGGACGGGTGGCTGCCGCAGGGTGACCCGCGCGACCGACTCCCCGCGCAGATCGCGAAGTTGATGCGCTTGCGGGAAGAGGCCGGGAATCCCGGTCCGATCGAGATCGGGGCGATTGCCGAGCCGTTGTACGTGGGCGATGCGGGGTGGGACGTCGGGCGGCGCACCCTGAGCGGAAAGCCGGACGTGATCGCCGAGTCGTTGCGGGCGTACGGGGAGATGGGCGTGCACCAGATCCAGGTGCGGTTCCGCAGCCGGAGCGTCACCGAACTCACCGAGCAAATGGCGGCGTTCGCCGCCGATGTGGCACCCCTGCTCGATCGGTAGGGGATCAATCAGCGGGGCTCGAACACTAGGGATGTGGCTGGCATGGGCAAGCTCGACGGGCGCGTCGTCATCATTACCGGGGCGGCGCGCGGGCAGGGCGAGCAGGAGGCACGGCTGTTCGCGGCGGAGGGCGCGAGGGTGGTGCTGGGGGACGTGCTCGACGACCAGGGGGAGGCGTTGGCGAAGGAGCTGGGGGAGGAGGTGGCGCGGTACGTCCATCTCGATGTGAGCCAGGAGGACGAGTGGGTGAGTGCCGTCGGCCTCGCGAAGGACGCGTTCGGGAAGATCGACGGGCTGGTCAACAACGCGGGGATCCTGCGGTTCAACGAGCTGGTGAACACGCCGCTGGAGGAGTTCCAGCAGGTCATTCAGGTCAACCAGGTGGGGGCGTTCCTCGGGATCCGCAGCGTCGCCCCCGAGATCGAGGCCGCCGGCGGCGGGACGATCGTCAACACCGCTTCGTACACCGCGCTGACGGGGATGGCGTACGTGGGTGCGTACGCGGCCACCAAGCACGCGATCCTCGGGCTCACCCGGGTCGCTGCGATGGAGCTGGCGGGCAAGGGGATACGGGTGAACGCCGTGTGTCCGGGGGCGGTTGACACGGCGATGACCAATCCGGCGGCGCTCGATCCGACGGCCGATCCGGAGGCGTCCGCGGCGGGGGTGGCCGAGCTGTACAAGAAGCTCGTGCCGCTCGGGCGGATCGGCAGGCCGCAGGAGGTGGCGGCGCTGGCGCTGTTCCTGACCTCGGAGGACTCGTCGTACATCACGGGGCAGCCGTTCGTGGTGGACGGGGGGTGGCTGGCGGGGGTGTCCATCGTCTGACCCGACCCGAAGTTCATCTGAGGGGTCGTCAGTATTGACGGTCCCGCGGCGCGGTGGAACAGTCGGTCACATCAGAATCTGACGGGGCGTCAGTAATCGTTAAGGACGGTGGACTTCCGTGGAGTTCGGTCTCTTCGTGCAGGGTTACGTGCCTGCCGCGCGCCAGAAGGTCGACCCCGAGGCAGAGCACCACGCTCTGATCGAGGAGACCGAGTACGTCATCCAGGCGGACAAGTCCGGTTTCAAGTACGCCTGGGCGAGCGAGCACCACTTCCTGGACGAGTACTCGCACCTGTCGGCCAACGACGTCTTCCTGGGATACCTGGCGCATGCGACGGAGCGGATCCACCTGGGGTCGGGGATATTCAACCCGCTGGCGCCGGTCAACCACCCGGTGAAGGTCGCCGAGAAGGTGGCCATGCTGGACCATCTGAGCGGCGGACGCTTCGAGTTCGGGAGCGGGCGGGGCGCCGGGTCGCACGAGATTCTCGGTTTCATGCCGGGGATCACCGACATGAACCACACCAAGGAGATCTGGGAGGAGACGATCTCCGAGTTCCCCAAGATGTGGCTCCAGGAGGAGTACCAGGGCTTCCAGGGGAAGCACTGGTCGCTGCCGCCGCGGAAGATCCTGCCCAAGCCGTACGGCAAGGCGCACCCGGCCATGTGGTACGCGGCCGGGTCGCCGTCCTCGTACGCGATGGCGGGGAAGAAGGGGCTGGGAGTACTGGGGTTCAGCGTCCAGAAGGTGTCGGACATGGAGTGGGTCGTCGAGTCGTACAAGACGGCCGTGAAGGACGCGGAGCCGATCGGGGCGTTCGTCAACGACAACGTCATGGTGACGTCGACGGCCATCTGTGCGGAGACGCACGAGAAGGCCGTGCAGGTGGCGGTGGGGGGCGGCTTGAACTACCTGCAGTCGCTGCTCTTCCGGTACCACGACACCTTCCCGCGGCCGGAGGGGATTCCGCAGTGGCCGGAGCTGCTGCCGGAGTACAGCGAGGAGATCATCGAGCTGCTCATCGCCGAGGAGCTGATGATCTGCGGGGACCCGGACGAGGTGCTGACGCAGTGCAAGAGGTGGGAGCAGGCGGGGGCGGACCAGCTGTCCTTCGGACTGCCGATCGGGGTGTCGTCCGAGGACACGATGAACACGATCCGGCTGATCGGTGAGCATGTGATTCCGAAGATTGATACGGATCCGGTGCATCGGACTTCGCGAATGCGACAGCAGGCGGGCTAGGGGGTTCGGGCGGGGCCCCAGGGCCCCGCCCCTGCCCCGCCACCCCATGGGCACATGGGCCGCCCCATGGGGCGGGACGGGTGGGCATG
>NZ_JBSGZD010000405.1:0-5530 GCF_053610825.1 Streptomyces sp. NPDC054863
GGGCAGGGCGGTGACTCAAGCCTGCCCGGCGCGGCCCCGTTCCACGACCCACCGCTTCGGGTACGCCGCCTACCGCACCGGGCCGGACCTGCTGAGCCGTCCGGGCCACCAGGCCGTGCGCCCGATGTCCCGTACCAGCGCGGGAACCAGCAGCGAGCGCACGACCAGCGTGTCCAGCAGCACGCCGAAGGCCACGATGAACGCGATCTGGAGCAGGAAGGCCAGCGGGATCACGCCGAGGGCCGCGAAGGTCGCCGCCAGCACCACGCCCGCCGAGGTGATGACCCCGCCGGTCGCGGTCAGGCCGCGCAGGACACCCGCGCGTACACCGTGCACGAGGGACTCCTCCCGCACCCGGGACATCAGGAAGATGTTGTAGTCCACGCCGAGGGCGACCAGGAACACGAACCCGTACAGCGGGACCGAGGAATCCGTGCCGCTCATGCCGAAGACGTGGCGGAAGACCAGGGCCGAAACACCCAGCGTGGCAAGGAAGTTGAGGGCGACCGTGGCCACCAGCAGCAGCGGCATCAGCAGTGAGCGCAGCAGCAGCGCCAGGATGACCAGGATGATCGCGAGCACGACCGGCACGATGAGGATCCGGTCGTGCGCGGCGGCCCGCTGGGTGTCGAGCTGCTGGGCGGTGTACCCGCCGACGAGCGTGTCCTGAGCTCCCGGCAGGGCGCGCACCCGGTTGCGGAGCTCGGCCACCGCCTCCTTCGCGGCGTCGCTGTCGGTCGAGTCCTGGAGGGTCGCGTCGATGCGCACCCGGCCGTCCACGACCAGCGGCGGACCGCCTCCGGGCCGACCGGATGCGGTCACCGCCGCCGCTTCCGCGAAGCCCGGCGTCCGCCCGGCGGCGCTCACCACCGCGTCGGCCGCCGTCGCGTCGGTGACGACCACCACCGGATTGCCGGAGCCGCCGGGGAAGTGGGCGCCCAGGGTGCGCTGGGCGGCCACCGACGGGGCGTCGTTGACGAAGATCTCGTCGAGCGGCACACCGCGGGAGGTGAGCGTCGGGGCGAACGCGGCACAGGCGAGCAGCCCGGCGAGCGAAAGCGCCCAGACCCGGCGCGGTGCCCGGTCCACGAGGGCGGCCACCCACTGCCAGAGCCTCGCGCTTCCGCCCACGGGGGAGAGGGCTTCGCCGCCCGTACGGGAGGGAGTTGTGCCGCCCGCGGGGGAGGGTGCTTCGCCGCCCGTACGGGGAGGGGTTTCGCCGCCCGAAGCGGCTGGGGCTTCGCCGCCCCTACCGGCAGCGGCACCGCCGTCGGTGCCCTTGTCCCGGGCGGGCCGGGGCTTGGCGGGCCAGTACGCCGCCCGCCCGAGCAGCGCCAGCACGGCGGGCAGGAAGGTCAGCGCGCTGAGCACCGCGCAGACGATGCCGATCGCCCCGACCGGCCCCAGCGCCCGGTTGTTGGTGAGGTCGCTGAGCAGCAGCGCGAGCAGCCCCAGCGCCACGGTCGCCGCACTGGCCGTGACCGGTCCCACCGACTGCCGCCAGGCGGCCCGTACCGCGGTGAAGCGGTCCTGCCCGTCGGCGAGTTCCTCACGGAAGCGGGCGGTCAGCAGCAGCGCGTAGTCGGTGGCCGCGCCGATCACCAGGATCGACAGGATGCCCTGCACCTGTCCGTCGACCCGCACCACGCCGTGATCCGCCAGGGCGTACACCACCGCGCTCGCCAGGCCCAGCGCGAAGACCGCGCCGACGATGATGAGGAGCGGCAGCAGCACGCTGCGGTACACCAGCAGGAGGATCAGGAGTACGGCGGCCAACGCCACCCCGAGCAACAGCCCGTCGATCCCCGCGAAGGCGTCCTTGAGATCCGCCTGGCCTGCCGCGGGCCCTGCCAACTGGACCGTTGTGCCCGGTACCTCACCCGCCGCCTGCTTGATGCGGCCGAGAGCGGGAGCGAGGCCGTCGCCGAGGTCGGGGCGCAGTTGTACGACGCCCTGGAGCGCCTGTCCGTCATTGGAGGGGAGGGCGGGGGAGGCCCGGCCGACGAGGCCGGGAGAGCCGTCGAGGGAGGCGAGCGCGCGGGTCGCGGCGGCCTGCCGCTCCTTGCCGATCTCGCCGTCGGCGTCCCCGGGCAGGGTCCAGACGACGACGGCGGGCAGGGTCTCGTCCTGGCGGAACGCCTTCCGCGCCTCGATCACCCGGGTCGATTCGGCGCTCTGCGGCAGGAAGGCGGCCTGGTCGTTGGTGGCGACATCGCCGAGCTTTCCGGCGAACGGCCCGAGCCCCGCACCGATGCCCAGCCAGGCGATCAGCAGGACCAGCGGAATCAGCAGGCGTGCGGAACGGGTGGCGGTGGTCATCGTGCTCCCGGTGCCGAGTGATGAGGCGTGACCCCAGAGGTCTGTGGCGCAGACCTCTGCGGCAGAGGCCTTCGCCCCCCTGCCTCTGCCCTTGTCTCCGCATATCTTCAGCAGAAACAATCTCAATGATTGAAATATATCGGAGGACGGGCTGTCGGCAGGGCTGTCAGGGGCGTGGCGCGCGCAGCTCGCCGAGCTCGGTGTTGAGATCGGTCAAGAAGCGCAGGACGAGAGCGAGTTCGTCGCCGTCGAACCGGGATCTGGTGTTCTCGGTCGCCCGGGCGAGCGGCAGGAAGTGGCTGCGGGCCGCCGACCGGGCACTCGGCTCGTAGTACAGGTGGACCACCCTGCGGTCCGTGCTCTCCCTGGAGCGGCGGATGTGTCCGGCGTTCTCCAGTCGGTCCAGGCACGCGGTCACCGCACCCGAGGTCAGCCCCAGGTGCTCGCGGAGTCGGCCGGGGGTGAGGGGCGTCTCGGAGTCCAGGACCGCGGCCAGGGCCTGGACGTCCGTGGCGTGCAGTCCCTGTTGGGCGGCGAAGGCGTGGATGAGGCGGTTGATCTCCCCGTTCATCCGGCGCAGTTGCATGGCGAAGGCCTGAAGATCCCCGCCGGAACCGCCGGGGCGCGGGGTGGCGGGGTCGGGTGAGGGGGCTGCCGGGGAGGTGTCTCGCGCATCTGTACTGGCCACGCGTTCAGCCTATAGAGCCGCATCGAGGGAGGTGGACGGAGAACTCCCGGGGCCGGGGTCGTGACGGCCAGGAGGCACCTGACCCCGGGTCCGTACGGATCACGGACGGAGCCGCGGGCCGCGGCAGCGGTCCTGACGCACTGTCGGGCGGAATGTCGGCCTCCCGTAACAGGAACCGACGCGACGCGTTGGCACTCATGCTTCACGGGGAACAGGGACGCGCGCAGCGATCGCTCGTCCCAGGTCCCGCGGCACACCCCAGGCGTGTGCCGTAGATCCGACGAGTACGAGTCCGAGAACGAGGAAGCCACGTGCCCCTTTCGACACACCGACGTCTGGCCCTGAGCGCCACCCTGATCGCCGCCCTCGCCGGCGGCCTCGCCCCCGCCACCGCGGCCTCCGCGGCAACGGCGGCACCCACGGCCCCCGCCGGTCCCACGGTCCCCGCCGTTCCCGCCCCCGACATGGACGGTGTGACCGCGGCCCTGAACGCCGCCATGGGCAACGGCGCTCCGGGCGCGATGGCCCGCTTCACCGGTCCCGAGGGCCTCCGTACGAGCACCGTCGGCGTCCGCGACCGCGTCTCCGGCGAGCCCATGGACACCCGGGCACGCTTCCGTATCGGCAGTGTCAGCAAGACCTTCTCCAGCGTCGTGCTGCTCCAGCTGGTCGACGAGAGACGGCTGGAGCTCGACGCGCCGGTCAACCGCTACCTGCCCGGACTGCTGCCCGACGACCGCATCACGGTCCGTCACCTGCTCACCCACCGCAGCGGCCTGGCCGACTACACCGACGCGATGTTCGCCCAGACCGTGCCCGGCTTCGAGGCCGTGCGCAACCGCGTCTTCAGCTACCAGGAGCTGGTCGACCTCTCGCTGGCCCTCCCGCGGACCACCGAGCCCGGTGCGGCCTACAAGTACTCCAACGCCAACTTCGTCGTCGTCGGCATGCTCATCGAGAAGGCCACGGGGACCTCGGTCGCCAAGCAGTACGAGCGGCGCATCTTCAAGCCCCTGAAGCTGCGGCACACCTCCTACGTCCACCCGGAGACCCGGATCGAGGGCACGCACGTGCGCGGCTACCTCCACCCCGACGAGGCGGGGGCGCCGCTCGTCGACTCCACGGAGCAGACCGTCTCCTGGGCCCGGTCGGCGGGCGCGGTCATCTCCGACCCGGCCGACCTGAACACCTTCACGACCGCGCTGATGAAGGGCAGGCTGCTCTCGCCCCGGATGCTGGACGCCATGACCACGGTCACCCCGACCGACGCCACCCAGACCCGGTTCTACGGGCTCGGGCTGCGCCGTTACGACCTGTCCTGCGGCGCCCAGGTGTACGGGCACACCGGCACCGTGCAGGGCTTCTACACGTACGCCTTCGCCACCCGTGACGGCCGGCGCGCGCTCTCCGCCATGGCGAACACCTCGAACCGGGGTGCGGCGAACACGGCGCTCGGCGGGACGCTGGAAGCGGCCTTCTGCGGGAAGAAGCCCGCGCCCGCGGCGTCGTCGGCCAAGGCGGCTCCGCGCATGCTCACCGGCCTCCCGGCGGAGGCCGACCTGCGCGAGCGCCGCTGACCCAGGCCGCCTCCGCGCAGGTGATCTCCTCGACAATCCGCTGCCCCTGCCGCCGGTGACCGTCGGCAGGGCGTGGCATCCCCGCCCCGCCGCCGACGGAGGCCACCGTCAGACCTTCATCGCGTACACGATCAGGTTGTCCAGCGTGTGCCCCTGAGCGTCGAACGCGCCGTCGCAGGTGATCAGTCGCAGCACGCGCCCCTCGGTGCGGCCGTAGACCCGCTCGGTGGGGAACGCCTTCTTGCCGACCGTCTCGCGGCCGGTGACCTTGAAGCGGATCTTCTTCCCCCCTTCGTCGCGGACGACGATGTCCGCACCGTCGGCGATCTTCTTCAGGTCGTGGAAGACGGCCCGCCCGTGGCGGGTGTCGTTGTGGCCGATCAGCACCGCAGGACCGCGCGCGCCCGGCACGGGACCACCGGAGTACCAACCGGTCGTCATGCCCTTGTCGGCAGGCGGCACTTCCACCGTGCCGTCGGTGTTGAGACCGAGCCGCATGACGTCGCTGTCGACCCCGATCGAGGGGATGGACACGTGCACGGGCGTCCCCGGGCGGGCGTCGTCGGAGGAGGGGGACGAGGAAGAGGGGGAAGAGGGGGAGGAGCGAGGAGGTGAGGTACGGGACGCGGGGTCGCTCGGCGACGGGTCGGCCTCGACAGCCGCCGCCGGACCGGATCCGGGCCGGGCGTCGACGACGGCGGCGGAACAGCCGGTCAGGGCGAACAGCGCGGTCGTACCCAGGCAGGCGAGGGTCAGCAGGACGGGGGGCCGGCCGGGCCGGGACGTACGGGACATGGGTGCAGGCTCCTGGAAAGGCCGACGGCCGGTGGGACGGCGACCCGTGCGGGACGCCGCCACCCCCCGCCCTCGGATCGGGTGGGTCAGCCGGCGCGCCCGTCGGCGGTCCCCCCGCCGCACACCACGGTGGGCGCCCCCGCGAGCCGGC
>NZ_JBSGZD010000406.1:0-5528 GCF_053610825.1 Streptomyces sp. NPDC054863
CCGTCCGTATGTGCAGCCGTTAGTGTGGGCCGCTGTCCAGCGATCGCACCAGACGCCCCCACGGGCACGCGTGTGCGCCGCAGTCAGCTACACCAGCCTTCCGGGGGGCGACCCCCGGACCCCGGCCGGAGGGCCCGTACGTCGATGTCCGTCAGTCAACCAACGGCCCCGTACGCGGTCGCCGACACCCCGCCCGAGTTCCCCCGCCATGTCGTCACCGCCGTACTCGTCTCCCACGACGGTGCGCGCTGGCTGCCCGACGTGCTGCAGGGACTGCTCGGCCAGGAACGCCCCGTGCAGAACGCCGTCGCCGCCGACACCGGCAGCGCCGACGACTCCGCCCGGCTCGTCACCGAGGCACTGGGCGACGCACGCGTCCTGCACCTCGCCCGCCGCACCGGCTTCGGCACGGCGGTCGCCGAAGCCGTCGGCGCGACGGCCGTCCTCACCCCCGAGGAACTGCCGTACCTGAAGAAGCCCAGCGGCTGGGACCCCGTCAGCAGACAGTGGCGCGACGACGCCTACGACCTGCCCGACCTGCCGCACGGCGAGCCCGTGCAGTGGCTGTGGCTGCTGCACGACGACAGCGCACCCGCCCCCGACGCCCTCGCCGAGATGCTGCGCGTCGCGGACTCCGACGAATACGCCGCGGTCGTCGGACCCAAGTTGCGCGGCTGGTACGACAAGAAGCAGCTCCTCGAAGTCGGCGTCTCCATCGCCAACAGCGGACGCCGCTGGACCGGCCTGGACCGCCGCGAGCAGGACCAGGGCCAGCACGACCAGGTGCGCTCCGTACTGTCGGTCTCCAGCGCCGGAATGCTGATCCGCCGTGATGTGTGGGAGCAGCTCGGAGGGTTCGACCGCCGGCTGCCCCTGATGCGCGACGACGTCGACCTCTGCTGGCGTGCGCACGCCGCGGGACACCGCGTCCTGGTCGCCCCGGACGCCGTCGTACGACACGCCGAGGCAGCGGCGCGCGAGCGCCGCACCGTCGACTGCGCGGGGCGCTCCGTCGCCAACCCGCACCGCGTCGACAAGGCGGGCGCCGTCTACACGATGCTCGCCAACGCCCGCGGCGCGGCCCTTCCGTACGTCCTGCTGCGGCTCGTCGTCGGCACCCTCTTGAGGACGCTCGCCTACCTCGTCGGCAAGGTGCCGGGACAGGCCGTCGACGAAGTCGCAGGACTGTTCGGCGTGCTGCTGCGTCCCGGACGCGTCCTCGCCGCCCGCAAGGCGCGCGGCAAGGGCCTCGTCGACGCGGCCGAACTGCGGCCCCTGTTCCCGCCGCCCGGCGCCACCCTGCGGGCAACCGTCGAACAGGTCGCCGGAAGCTTCGGCAGCGGCACCGAGCCGGAGTCCGGAGGGTCGCGGCACGGCGTCGTCGAGAGCGGCCCCGGCGGCGACGACGCCGACTTCCTGGAGGTCGAGCAGTTCGCCCGGGCGAAGAAGGTCGCCCGCAAGCCGGGCCCCGTCCTCTTCGCGCTGCTGCTGCTCGTCTCCCTCATCGCCTGCCGCGGCCTCCTCGGCAGCGGCTCCCTCGCGGGCGGCGCGCTGCTGCCGTCCCCCGACGGCGCGGGCGAACTGCTCGCGCGGTACGCCGACGCCTGGCACGCCATCGGCACCGGCGGCACCCAGTCCGCCCCGCCCTACCTGGCGCTCCTCGCCGCCCTGGCGACCCTGCTCCTGGGCTCCACCCACGCCGCCCTGACGGTGCTGCTGATCTGCTCCGTGCCGCTGGCCGGGCTGGCCGCGTACTTCGTCTCCAGGCCGCTCGTGGAGTCCCGGCTGCTGCGCGCCTGGGCGGCCGTCGCGTACGCCTTCCTGCCCGCCGTCACCGGTGCGCTGGCCGGCGGCCGGATCGGCACCGCCGTCCTCGCCGTGCTGCTGCCGCTGATCGCGCGCTGCGCCGTCTCCGCGAGTGGCGCCCGCAGCGCCTCGGGCGCGCGCTCCAGCTGGCGCTCGGTGTGGGCGTACGCGCTCCTGCTCAGCTTCGCGACGGCGTTCACCCCGATCGTGTGGCCCCTCGCGGTGCTCCTGGGCATCGGGGTACTGGTGCTGCGGCGCGACGACATCGCCGCGTACGGCCTCCGCTTCGTGGCGGCGGTCGGCACGCCCCTGCTGGTGCTCGCCCCGTGGTCGCTGTCGCTGCTGACCGACCCCGCCTCTTTGATGCGCGAGGCGGGTCTCCCCTTCGGCGCCGGTTCGGCGACGCCCCTGGACCTGCTGGGCATCAGCCCCGGCGGGCCGAAGACGGCCGGCGGACTGCTGCTCATCGGCATCGTCCTCGCCGCCCTCGCCGCTCTGCTGCGCGGGGAGCGCCAGTTCGCGATCCGTACCGCATGGGTCGTCGGCCTGGTCGCCCTCGTCTTCGCCGTGCTGTCCAACCGGGACGGCTGGGCCGGACCCGCGACCCTCGTCTACGGCCTCGCGCTGATCACCGCCACCGTGCTCGGCGCGGACGGCGCGCGGGTGCGCGTCGCCTCGCAGAACTTCGGCTGGCGCCAGCCGGTCGCCGTACTGATCGCCGCGGCGGCGGCCCTCGGGCCCGTACTGGCCGCCGCGGGCTGGATGTTCACCGGCGCTGCCGATCCGCTGAGCCGGCGCGACCCGGTGCAGGTGCCCGCCTTCGTCGCCGAGGAGTCCACCACCCGCGACCAGCCGCGCACCCTGGTGCTCGGCGGCAGCTCCGCCGACCGGGTCTCGTACTCGCTCGTACGCGGCTCCGGCGGACGGCTGGGCGACGCGGAACTGACCTCGGCGGGCAGTTCCGCCCCCCAACTCGACAAGATCGTCTCGAACCTGGTCGCGGGCTCCGGCGCCGACCAGGCGGGCCAGCTCGGCGGATTCGCCGTGCGCTACGTCCTCGTGCGCGACGTGCGCGACGAGGCGTCCCGGCAGATGATCCGCGTGCTCGACTCCACGCCCGGCCTCAGCCGCCTCAGCCAGCTCGACGGCAGCGCCCTGTGGCGCGTCGACCGCCAGGTCGCCCGCCTCATGATCGTGCCGCCGGGGGAGGGCGCCGAACCGGTGCCCGTCGCCTCCAGGCCGGTCGACGCGCACACCGCCGTCCCGGACGGCGCCGAGGGCCGCGTGCTGCGTCTCGCGGACACCGCAGCACCCGGCTGGAAGGCCACCCTCGACGGCCGCGAGCTGACGAAGAAGACCGTCGACGGCTGGGCGCAGGGCTTCGAACTGCCCGCCGCCGGCGGAAAGCTCGACCTCACCTACGAGGCCCCGCTCACCCACACCGCATGGCTGTGGACACAGGGCGCGCTCGCACTCGTCCTGGTGGTGCTCGCACTGCCGGGCCGCCGCCGCGAGATCGACGACGACCTCCCCGAGGAGGCCGCGGCGGACTTCCCGGCCGCGCCGGCCGAGGGCGAGGGCCGCCGGGCGCGCAGGCTGCGCGCCGCGGCGGAGGCGGAGGCCGAGCAGGAGGAGCCCGCCGCTCCGGTCGCGGACCCGTACGCCTCGCCCTACCCGTCGCAGGAGTTCGCTCCGGAGGGCGGCCAGGACGCCCCCTTCGCTGCGGCGGTGCCGCAGCAGGGTTCGTACGGGGAGTGGGACGCACAGTCGTACGCACCCGCCGAGTACGGACAGGTGCAGGGGCAGGAGCAGTACGCCCAGGACCCGTACCAGCAGCCGCCGCAGCAGGGTTACGGCGAGGACCAGTACGACCCGTACGGCTACGCCCAGCAGCCGCAGAGCCCCGCACAGAACTCCGTGCAGAGCCCCGTACAGAGCCCCGCGCCGAACCCTTCGCAGGACCAGCAGTCCTACGAGCCGTACGGGGCCGCCGGCTACGACCCGCAGCAGCCCTACGACCCCCCGCAGCCACCGGCCTACCGGCCGCAGCCGTACGACCCCTATGCGGACGACCCGGAGACCGACGGGCACCACGACCGGCAGCGTCCCGACGGGAGCAACAACCGATGAACCGCACGACCCTCTCCCTGCTCGCCGCCGTCACCGCCCTCGCCGCCGTCACCGGCTTCGCCGTGATCGCCGCACCGAACGGCGGCGCGGCGGACGGCGACGCGAAGGCCGCGAGCACGGGAGCCGCGGCACGGCTGCCCGTGGAGCGGTCCAGCCTGCTGTGCCCTGCGCCCAGCGGGTCGGACCTGGCGGAGACGACGTACACCGCCTTCACCCCGAAGAGCGACGCGGCCGGTGCGAAGGACACGAAGCCGGGCAAGGCCGAACTGGTCCCGTCCGCCAATTCCAAGAACGCGAAGGACGCCAAGAAGCCGACCGTCGCCCTGACGGAGCCGGGGAAGCCCGTCACGGCCACCGCGAGCGGCTCGGAGTCCCCGGCCCTCGTCGGCACCGCGGACGGCGCCCTGGCCCCCGGCTGGGCCGCCCAGCAGACCACCAAGGTCAGCGCCGGCGGATCCCGCGGAGTGCTCGGCGTGGGCTGCTCGGCGCCGGACACCGAATTCTGGTTCCCGGGAGTGAGCACCGCCGAGGCACGCCAGGACTACGTCCACCTCACCAACCCGGACGACTCCGCCGCCGTCGCCGACGTCGAGCTGTACGGCCCCGAGGGCGCCCTGAAGTCCGACGCGGGGGAGGGCATCAGCGTCCCGCCGCACTCCAGCGTCCCGGTGCTGCTGTCCACGCTCTCCTCCACGCGCGTGATCGACGGGACCGTCCACGTCACCACGCGCGCGGGCCGCGTCGGCGCCGCCGTGCAGGCCATGGAGGACAAGGCGGGCAGCGACTGGCTGACCGCATCGGCCGACCCCTCGGGAAGCGTGGTGCTCCCCGGCATCCCGGCCGACGCCACGTCCGTACGTCTGGTGGTCTTCGCCACCGGCGACAACGACGCGGACCTCAAGGTGAAGCTGGCGGGCGCCAACAGCTCCATCGTCCCGGCCGGCGCGGAAGCGCTGCACGTCAAGTCGCGGATGACCGCCTCGATAGACCTCCGCGACGTCACCAAGGGCGAGGCGGGCGCCCTGGTGCTGTCCCCGACCCAGGGCAGCCGCGGCGCCCCCGTGGTGGCCGCGGTGCGCGTCGTGCGCGGCATGAAGGACAAGCAGGAGGTCGCCTACGTCCCGGCGACAGCCCCGGTGGGCGCGCGCTCCACTGCGGCCGACAACCGGGCGCAGGGCTCGGTGCTCTCGCTGACCGCGCCGGGTGCGGCGGGCGAGGTCAGGGTGACCGCATCGGCCGGCACCGGCGGCGGCGAGCCCGTCGTCAAGACGTACAAGGTCAAGGCCGGTACGACGGCGTCGGTGGCGGCCCCCGTGCCGACCGGCCTCAAGGGGTCCTACGCGCTGACCGTCGAGTCGGTGTCGGGCGGCCCGGTGCACGCGGCCCGGATGCTCCAGCTCCCTGAGGACGGCATCCCGATGTTCACCATCCAGACGATGCCGGACGACAAGGGCACGGTCGTGGTGCCCCGCGCGCAGAACGACCTGTCGGTCCTCGACGACTGACCGGCCGCGTTCCCGGACGTGGGGGGGGGGCGCCCCCCCCCCCGGGGGGGGGGGCGCCCACCAAACCCCCCCCCCGCCCCCCCGGGG
>NZ_JBSGZD010000407.1:0-5515 GCF_053610825.1 Streptomyces sp. NPDC054863
CACGACGGCGCCGCCGGTTCTCCGGCGGCGCCGTCGTCTTCGGCCCGGGGGCTCCGGCCGGTCCCGGACCGGGTCCTGCGGGCTCGGCGGCGTCCGGCCCGGCAGCGGCCCCCGGGGCCGAAACGCCTGCTGACCGCCCTGTTTCGTTCTTCGGTCAAGTGCGTAGCTGGGGCGCGGCCCCTCTGGGGAGACTGGGGCGTCAGGCACGGCTTCCGCTGTGGAGCGATGCTCAGACCGGAGAGGTAGGCCGCACGTGACCCACCAGGGGTTCCCGGGAGCAGGACCGGCGTCGGGCCCGGCCGTCGATGAGGCGCTGACCCGCATTCCCGTAGATCGTCCACAACCGGCGGCGCCCGCAGAGGCCACCGCGACGCACCGGATCACGCTCGACAGCGCACTCACGTCGGGCCTGCGGCAGCTCGCGAAATCGGCCGGCGGCACGCTGTTCGGCGCGCTGACCGCCGCGGGCCAGGTGCTGTGCGCGGTGTACGCGGGTCAGGACGAGGTGACCGCGACCGTCCGCGGCCGGTCCACCACCGCGGACGGCCGCGACCGGACCGCGAAGTCCGCGGTGTCCGCGACGGGCGGCGTCGCGCCGGTCGTACTGCACACGACCGTCGACAGCAGGCTCCCGTTCGACCGCTTCCTCGGCGAGGCCGTCGGCGCGGTCGACGCCGAGCTGCCCGGCGAGTTCGCCGTGGCCGACGTCGTGCTGCGGTTCGCCGAACAGGACGGCGAGTTGGAGGTGTGCGTCGACCACCGCCCCGACGTGCTCGAAACGGCGACCGTCGAGCGGCTGGCCGAGGCGTTCCACACCCTGGTGGAGGGCGTGGTCGACCACCCCGGACGGCCGCTGTACGCACTGCCGCTGGCGCCGGGTGACGAGCTGCGCCGCATGCTCGTCGACTGGAACGACACCACGCGCGACTTCCCCGCGCACCGCAGCCTGCCGGACATCTTCGCCGAGCGGGTGCGGCTCTCCCCGGACAAGCCGGCCCTGCTGTTCGGCGACGAGCGGCTGACCTACGCCGAGCTGAACGAGCGGGCCAACCGGCTCGCCCACCGCCTGCTCGCCGAGGGCATCACCACCGAGTCCCGGGTCGGGCTGCTGCTGGACCGCTCGGTGCACGCGGTCGTGTCCATGCTCGCGGTGCTGAAGGCCGGCGGTGTCTACGTCCCGCTGCACGCCACCTACCCCGAGGACCGCGTCCGCTTCGTGCTGGCCGACGTCGGCGCCGAAGTACTGCTGACGGCCCGGGCGATGCCGGCCAAGGCCGCCACGACCGACGTCCCGGTGCTGGTCGTGGACGACGCGGCCACGACCGCGGGCCGGCCCGCCCACGACCCCGAACGCACCCCGGACGCCCGGCAGTTGGCGTACATCATGTTCACCTCGGGCTCCACCGGAACCCCGAAGGGCGTCGCGGTCACCCACTCCGACGTGGTCTCCCTGGCATGGGACCACCGGTGGCGCGAAGCGGCGCACCGGCGCATCCTGTTCCACTCCCCGCACGCCTTCGACGCCTCGACCTACGAGGTGTGGGTGCCGCTGCTGACCGGCGGCGAGATGGTCATCGCGACGGAGGAGCCGACGCCCGCCCTCGTGCGCGAACTGATCGCCGGGCACGGGGTGACGGCGGTGTTCCTCACCTCCGCGCTGCTGCGCCTGTTCGCCGAGGAGGCGCCCGACTGCTTCAAGGGTGCGGCCACCGTGATCACCGGCGGCGAGGCGCCCTCGGCGGAGGCGCTGGAGCGGGTCATGACGCAGTGCCCCGGCACGCTGGTCATCAACGCCTACGGACCGACCGAGGCCACCACCTACGCACTGTTCCAGGAACTCACCCCGGAGCAGGTGCGCGCACGCGTCGTGCCGATCGGCCGGCCCGTGGACAACACCCGGCTGTACGTGCTCGACGCGTGGCTGCGCCCGGTTCCGGTCGGCGCGCCGGGCGAGCTGTACCTCGCGGGCGACGGCCTGGCGCGCGGCTACTTCGGCCGGGCGTCGCTGACCGCCGAGCGGTTCGTGGCCGACCCCTTCGGGTCGGGGGAGCGGCTGTACCGCACCGGCGACGTCGTCCGGTGGCGCGCCGACGGGACGATGGACTACCTGCGCCGGGCCGACAACCAGGTCAAGATCCGCGGCTTCCGGATCGAGATCGGCGAGATCGAGGCCGCGCTCACCTCGCTCGACGGCGTCACCGACGCCGCGGTCGTCGTGCACGAGACCCGTGGCGCCCGGCACCTGGTCGCCTACGTGGTCTCCGAACGCGGCCGGGAGGCCGGCGTGACGGAGTGGCGCGACGCCCTGTCCGCGCGGCTGCCGAGCTACGAAGTGCCGTCCTGGTTCATCCCGATGGACTCGCTGCCCCTGTCGAACAGCGGCAAGATCGACCGTCGCGCGCTGCCCGCGCCGCAGGTCGACCAGCTGTCCGCGGTGGACCACGTCGAGCCGCGGACGGACACCGAGCGGCTGCTGGCCCAGGTGTGGGCCGAGGTGTTCGGCGTCGAGCGGGTGGGTGTCACCGACAACTTCTTCACCGTCGGCGGCGACTCCATCCTGGCCATCAAGGTCGTCTCCCGGGCACGCTCCCGCGGCATCCGGCTGACCGGCAAGGACCTCTTCCTCACCCCGACCGTCGCCGAGCTGGCCGAGGTCGCGACCCGTGCGGACGGCGAATCCGCCGCCGCCCCGGCGGACCGCCCGCTCGCCGTCCTCACCGCCGCCGAGACGGAGAGCCTCGCCGCGGGCGGGGCCGTCGAGGACGTCTACCCGCTGACCCCGATGCAGAGCGGCATGCTCTTCGACGCGCTGATGACCGGGGACACCGGGCTGCACCTCATCCAGTTCGACCTGGTGCTCGACCATGTCGAGGACCCCGAACTGCTCGGCCGGGCCTGGCAGTTGGCCGCGGACCGGCTGCCCATCCTGCGTACCGCAGTGGTCTGGGCGGACGTCAGCGATCCGGTGCAGGTGGTACGCGCCGAGGCCACGCTGCCCGTCACCCAGCACGACTGGCGGGAGCTGTCGGAAGCCGACCGGAAGGAGCGGTGGCACGCCCTGTGCGCCGCGGACCGGGCGGCCGGGGTGGACCTCGCCGCCGCGCCGCTGGCCAGGGTCGCGGTCATCCGGCTCACCGACACCAGCGTCCGCGTGCTGTGGTCGATGCACCACATCGTGATGGACGGGTGGAGCGGCGCCGAACTGCTCTCCGAGGTGGCCGCCGACTACGCGCGGCTGCGCGACGGCGAGGGGCCGGAGCCGCGGTCCCGGGTGCCGTTCCGGGACTACCTGCGGTGGCTGGACGGGCAGGACCGGGCCGAGGCGGAGGCGCACTGGCGCGGCGTGCTCGGCGACTTCACCACGCCCACCCGACTGCCCTACGACCACCAGGCCGCCCCGGAACACCGGCCGCGCGCGACCGAGAGGGTGGAGGTGGACATCGCCCCCGAGCTGTCCGCACAGCTCGCGGAGGTGGCCAGACGGACGCAGTTGACCCCGAGCACGCTCCTCCAGGGCGCGTGGGCGCTGCTGCTGTCGCGCTACAGCGGGGGCCGGGACGTCTGCTTCGGCGGCACGGTGTCCGGCCGGACACCGGACCTGGCGGGCGTCGACTCGATCATCGGCATGCTGGTCAACACGCTGCCCGTGCGGGTGCGTGTGGACGGCGGGCAGGACCTGGTGTCCTGGCTGACCGGACTCCAGACGGAGCAGGCCCGCGCCCGGGACTTCGAGGCCGTGTCGCTGACCCAGGCGCAGTCCTGGAGCGGGCTGTCCGCAGGGGACAACCTGTTCGACAGCATCATGGTCTTCGAGAACTTCCCGTTCGACGAGCGGGCGTTCACCGCGCACGGACTGGAACTGAGCCACTTCGACACCGAGGTCGGCGCGGGCGCCGTACTCGGCGTCGTCGTGCTCCCCGGCGACCGGCTCACCATGCGGCTGCACTACGACCCGGCGCTGTTCGAGGCCGACAGCGTGCGCCGGATGGCGGACTACCTGCGGACCCTCCTGGAGGCGTTCGCCGACGACCCCGGGCGGACCCTCGCCGAACTGCCCGCCCTCTCGCCCGCCGAGTACCGTGCGGTCGTGGGCGACAAGGACACGGTCACCGACGACGCCGTCGAACACCGGGTGCACGAGCTGGTCGCCGCGCAGGCACGGCTGCACCCGGACGGGATCGCGGTAGAGCTCGACGACCAGCGGCTGACCTACGCCGAACTGGACTCGCGGTCCAACCGGCTGGCCCACTACCTCATCGGGCGGGGCGTCGGCAGCGACGTCCTGGTGGGCATCGCGATCGAGCGGAGCCTGGACCTGTTCGTCGCCATCCTCGGCATCCTCAAGGCGGGCGGCGCGTACGTACCGCTGGACCCGGACTACCCGGCGGAGCGGCTGGGCATCACGCTGGCCGAGACCCGCCCGCCCGTGGTGCTGGCCCATGAGGGCGGCATCGGCAGGTTCCCCCGTACCGACGCGGAGCTGGTGTTCCTGGACCGGGACTGGCCGGCCGTCGCCGCCTGCCCGGACACCGACCCCGAGGCGCGGGGCAGCGCCCGCGACCTCGCCTACGTCGTCTACACCTCGGGCTCGACCGGCCGGCCCAAGGGCGTGATGGTCGAACACCGCTCGCTGTACAACACCGTGACCGCGGTGGTCGGGCCCTACGGGCTCACCCCGGGCAGCCGGGTGTTCCAACTGTGCTCGATGAGCTTCGACACCGGCGTGCAGGACCTGTTCACCACCTGGGCCGCCGGCGGCACGATGGTGGTGCCGGGCCCGGACGTCGCGCGCAACGGCGCCTACCTGGTCGAGCACATGCTCGCGGGCGAGGTCACCACGGCGTCCATCCCGATCACCGTCCTGTCGTCGCTCGACCCGGATTCCCTGCCGGGGATGGACACCGTCCGCGTCGGCGGCGACGTGGTCGCGCCCGAGATCGCTGAGGCGTGGGCACGCAACCACCGGGTGATCAACAACTACGGGCCGACCGAGGCGGGCGTGACCGTGAGCCTGTTCGAGGTCGAGCAGGGCGCGGGCTACCGCAGCGTGCCGCTGGGCAAGCCGCTCGCCAACACCCGGGTCTACCTGCTCGACGACCGGCTCTCCCCGGTACCGATCGGGGTGCCGGGCGAGCTGTACGTCGGCGGCGTGGGCATCGCGCGGGGTTACGTCGACAACCGGACGAGGACCGCCGAGCGGTTCGTCGCCGACCCGTTCGGCCCGCCCGGGTCGCGGCTGTACCGGACCGGCGACGTGGTGCGCTGGCTCCCGGACGGCATGCTGGACTTCGTCGGGCGCGCCGACGACCAGGTCAAGATCCGCGGGTTCCGGGTGGAGCCGGGCGAGATCGAGAGCGTGCTGCTGCGGCACGACGGGGTGGCCGAGGCCGCGGTGTCGGTGTGGCCGGACGACAAGGGCAACAAGCGGCTCGCCGCCTACTTCGTGGCCAGGGCCGGGATCCAGGCGCCGACCGTTCAGGAGCTCCGCCGCCACCTCGGTGCTTCGCTGCCGGAC
>NZ_JBSGZD010000408.1:0-5483 GCF_053610825.1 Streptomyces sp. NPDC054863
CTCCTGGGAGCGCTCCGGACCTCTTGCTCAACGTGTGAGTGACACCGACCCGCCATGCTCGCCTCGCGGCAAGTGGTCGCTCGAAGCGACTAAGGTTGGGCCCGGGGGCTTGGATCGAGCCGGTGTCACATTCGAGACTAACAAACCCTCCCCGGAACTACCCCTCCTCCCCCAGGAATGACGGCCCCGTGGCGGGTCGACTCGAAATCAGTCCCGCAGCAGCGCCGGAACCCCGTCCGCACCAGGGGCGTCCCGCTTCCCCGAGACCACGGTGAGCTGCTGCGTCGCCCGCGTCAGCGCCACGTACAGCACCCGCAGCCCGGCCGGGGACTCCTCGGCGATCTCCGCGGGGGACACCACCACCGTCGCGTCGTACTCCAGCCCCTTGGCCTCCAGGCTGCCCAGCGCGACCACCCGGTCGCCGAGCTCGGCGAGCCAACGCCGGGCCTGCGCACGCCGGTTCATGGCGACGACGACACCGACGGTGCCGTCCACCTGCTCCAGGAGGAGGCGCGCCTCGTCCCGTACGGAAGCCTCAAGGTCGTCCTGGCCCGGGACGAACCTCGGCACGACACCCGTCGAGCGCACCGCGCGCGGGGAGCGCATGTCCGGTGCGGCGAGGGCCAGCACCTTCGCCGCCAGCTCCGCGATCTCCGCCGGGTTGCGGTAGTTGACCGTCAGCTCGAACTTCCGGCGCGGGCGCGCGCCCAGCGCCTCGTCGCGCGCCTCGGCGGCCTCCTGGGGGTCGGTCCAGGAGGACTGGGCGGCGTCGCCGACGATCGTCCAGGTCGCGGTGCGTCCGCGCCGGCCGACCATCCGCCACTGCATCGGCGTGAGGTCCTGCGCCTCGTCGACGATGACGTGCGCGTACTCGGTGCGCTCCGCCGCGAGCCGCTCGGCGCGCTCCCACTGGGTCTCCTCGCGGTGCGGCATCAGCTCTTCGAGGCCGGTCAGCGCGTCCAGCGGGTCGTACTCGCGCTTCTTCTTGGGCTTCGCGGGGGTGCCGAGGAGGAGCTGGAGCTCGTCGAGGAGGGCCACGTCGTGCACGGACAGCTCGTCGCGGCGCAGCGAGCGGGCCAGCTGGCGGACCTCGCGCGGGTTGAGGATGCGGCGGGCCCACCGGGCCAGGCGCTTCTCGTCGGACATGGCGGCGAGCACCCCGCGGGGGGTGAGTTCCGGCCACCAGGCGTCGAGGAAGGCCAGGAAGGAGTCCTCGGACGCCACGTCGTCGTCGAAGGACGAGCGGAGCTCGGCGGCGAGTTCCGGGTCGGTGTGCCGGCCCCGGCCGCCCGACTTGGACCAGAGGGCGTCCAGCAGGAGCTTGCGGGCGCGCGGACGCAGCAGGTTGACGGGGGCGGTGCCACCGAGGACGTTGTTGCGGATGCGCTGGAGGTCGTTCGCCTCCAGCTCCAGGCGGGCGCCGAAGACGACGACGCGCAGGAGGTCGGTGCGGACGGCGGGCTTCGCCCCGTCCTCCTCCGGCTCGTCGAAGCCGCCGAACGAGAGCTGACCCTCCGTCTCCTGGACTTCGGCCGTCACAGGGTCCTCCAGGGCCCCGCGCGCCACCTTCCGCAGCACCTTCAGCATCCGTGAGGAGCCCTTGATGCGGGCGATGTTCGGTTCGTCGTACGTGGTCGCCTCGGCGCCGTCGACGAGCGAGCCGAGCGCACGGATCGCCACCTGGCCCTCCTCGCCGAGGGACGGCAGGACGCCTTCGGTGTACGAGACGAGCAGCGGGGTCGGCGAGACGATCAGGATGCCGCCCGCGTACCGGCGGCGGTCCTGGTAGAGGAGGTACGCGGCGCGGTGCAGGGCCACGGCCGTCTTGCCGGTGCCGGGACCGCCCGCGACCTCCGTCACCGAGGCGGCGGGGGCCCGGATGACCAGGTCCTGCTCGGCCTGGATGGAGGACACGATGTCGCGCATGGTGTGGCTGCGGGCCTGCCCGAGGGCGGCCATCAGCGCGCCGTCCCCGATCACGGCCAGCTTCGCGCCACCGAGGTGGGCACTCAGCTCGGGCCGCATCAGGTCGTCCTCGACCCCGAGGACCCTGCGGCCCTTGGACCGGATGACCCGGCGGCGTACGACCCGGCCCGGGTCCTTGGGCGTGGAGCGGTAGAACGGCGCGGCGGCGGGCGCGCGCCAGTCGATCACCAGCGGCGCGTAGTCGGAGTCGAGGACTCCGATGCGGCCGATGTGGAGCGTCTCACCGATGTCGGCGGTGAGGTCGTCGCGCACGGCGTCGTCGGCCGGCTCGATGGACGTGAACGCCCCGTCGGGGCCCTTCTTGCCGTCCTTTCCGTACAGCAGGTCGATCCGGCCGAAGAGGAAGTCCTCGAACTCGTTGTTGAGACGGTTGAGGTGCACCCCCGCCCGGAAGACCTGCGCGTCGCGCTCGGCGAGTGCGCCGGGCGTGCCGACCTGACCCCGCTGAGCGGCGTCGTTCATCAGGAACTCGGCCTCGTGGATCTTCTCCTCAAGACGGCGGTACACCTGATCCAGATGATCCTGTTCCACGCCGATTTCTCGGTCGCGGACCGAATCGACAGCGGCATCCTGCGCGGCCACCGAGGCCCCCTTCTGACGTGCACTGGGCAGCCGTCAACCGTACGCGAAGGGGACCGTTATGTCAGGCGTCGACTTTTCGTAAGCGCCGGAAGTCGCGCGGGAGGGGCGCGGGAGGGGAGCGGGAGCCACGGACGGCGGCTCAGACGTCGACCTTCACGAGCCGTTTGCCGTCGAAGGTGCGGACCTCGAAGTGGTCGATGTCGTTGCGGGCCATGGCCGCGCCCCCGTGGACGTACAGCGGGTTCTTGGCCCATTTGTTCGGGCTGTCCGGGATGCCGTACCCCCACTTGGGGACGGACCAGCTGGACACGACCTCCTCCTCGCCCTTCTTCGAGACGGCGATCAGGCTGCACTTGAGGGGGCCCTTGACGTTCTTGAGCTCCAGGACGGCGTGGGTGCCCCAGCCCTTCTTCTCGGTGCCGACGACGGCGCTGACCCGGGTGACCGGGTCGGTGGCCTCCCGCTTCTCCTCCATGTGGTGGAAGAAGGCGTCCTCGGCGGGGCCGGTGGGATGCGGGTCGGGGAGCGCCCGCACGGGCCCCGGGTCGTTGTTCGCCGCCGCGACGACGACCGCGCCCGAACCGCCGATCACCACCGCCGCCGCTGCCGCGACCAGGTACAGACCGCGTCGCCTGCGGCGGGCACGCAGGTCCCGCTGGGCGGCGACCTCGTCGATGAGTCCTTCGAGGAGTGCGGGGCTCGGAGGCGTCGACTCCCTCGGCGGGCCCGGTGGTTCGGCCAGCGCGGCGAGCATCGGTTCCAGGCCCGCGAAGTCGTCGAGCTGGGCGGCGCAGAAGTCGCAGCCGGCCAGGTGCGCCTCGAAGGCGGTGGTTTCGGCCTCGTCCAGAATGCCGAGGGAGTACGCGGCGACGGCGTCGTGGACGGACTCGTTCTCCTGTGCGCTGCCCCTCTCCGGTGCGCTCATGCCGTCACTCCTCGTTCCTCAAGCGCCAGCTTCATCGAGCGGAGCGCGTAGAAGACCCGGGACCTGACGGTCCCGCTGGGCACGCCGAGGACCTCGGCCGCCTCGCCGACCGTACGTCCCTTGAAGTAGGTCTCGACGAGCGCTTCCCGGTGGGCGGGCGTCAGGTCGTCGAGCGCATCGCCGAGAGTCATCAGCCACAACGCCTTGTCGATCTCGTCCTCCGCGGGCATGACCTCCAGCGGCGACGGATCGACCTCCACCGGCCGGGCCTGCCGGCTGCGGTGGTTGTCGATGACGATCCGGCGTGCGACCGTCACCAGCCAGGGGCGGACGGAGCCGGTCGCCCGGTTGAGCGAACCGGCGTTCTTCCAGGCACGGATGAGCGTCTCCTGTACGACGTCCTCGGCGCGCTGGCGGTCACCGGCGACGAGACGCAGCACGAAGGCGAGCAGTGGGCCGGCATGTTCGCGGTAGAGCGAGCGCATCAACTCCTCTTCAGGAGCTGGTGAGTTGATCTCCTTCTCGGCGCTTCCTGCACTCCTCGCGCTGCGATGCCGTGCCCGGCGTTGCGGACGGTCATCGGCCACGGCCGCATCCTCGCGCACCTGAACCTCCCGGTCGAGACCCTCTCGGATTTCCTCGACGTGGAGTACGGGCGGGCGGGTGCACGCGACTCAACGGGGGCGCAAGATCTTTCCGTACGACGTCCCGGCACGCCCCTCACGCCTGCGCGGCGACGGCTGCGCGGCGGCGGTGGCGGGCGACCCGCTCCCGGTTGCCGCAGACCTCGCTGGAGCACCAGCGGCGGCGGCGCCCGCGGGACGCGTCGAGGTACAGGCGACGGCAGTTGTCGCCCTCGCAGCGGCGCAGGGCGGCGCGGGCGACGGGGTCGGTGAGCAGGCCCACGGCGTCCCGGGCGACGGCGGCGAGGAGCTGTTCGCAGCGGGGCTCGGCGGCGAGGACGTACGCGAGCGAACCGTCCGGAACGCGGACGGCGCGAGGGGCCGGAGGAGACACGTAGGCAAGGGAGTTGAGGGGGTCGAGGGCGGTGTCGGGACAGCCCTTCTCGATCAACTCGGCGACCAGCGAGCGCAGTTGCTGAAACGCACGCACCCACCCGTCGTTCACGGCGACGAGCGGGGTACCGGCGGGCACCAGCCCCGCCCCACGGAGCCAAGCAGCCAACTCCCCCTCCCCTGCGATGAGTTCCTCGCCCTTCGCATGGGTCGCGAGGAGATCCAGGCAGACCCGCCCGGAGTCGAACCACCACGTTTGCACGCCTGTGCCCACATCTCCCGAGCCCATTTCGATGCCCTCCGGGATCGCCGGTGGCTGCCTCTGCCACTGCCCTCAGAGTGCCTGCCGCCGCCCCGCACCGGAACCCCCGGTACCGCGGCTCGTACGGTGGCCGCATGAAGACCACCTGTCCCACCCTGTACGCCGACGGGTTGACGCTGCGCCCCTGGCGCGCCACGGACGCCGCCGCACTCACCGAGATCTGCCGCACCTCCGACATGAGCGAGGTCAGCATCCGGGTCGCCTCCGAGGAGGACGCGGTGGCATGGCTGGAAGAGGAGGCCCGGTGCTGGGCGGAGGGCACGAGGCTGGCGTTCGCGGTGCTGACGGCGGACCCGGCCGAGGTGGTCGGCCAAGCCGTCCTCAAGCGCCCGGAGCCGGGGTCGCCGACGGCGGAGGTCGGCTACTGGACGGCGGGGCGGATGCGGGGGCGTGGAGTGGCGTCACGGGCGGTGTCGGCGCTGGCGGAGTGGTCGTTCGCGGAGTACGGCCTGAAGGAGCTGGAGCTCTACCACGGCATCGACAACGTGGGCTCCTGCCGGGTCGCGGCCCGCGCGGGCTTCCCCTTCGCCCGGGAACTGCCACCGCACCCCCTCCACCGGCGCAAGGGCCACCTGCACGTACGCAGTCGGGCCTTCTAGGACGCGGGGCGGCGGCCGACGCGGGCCAGGCCGCTTCACGCACGCACGAACGC
>NZ_JBSGZD010000409.1:0-5410 GCF_053610825.1 Streptomyces sp. NPDC054863
GGACCCCCGGCGCCCACGCGCCGGGGGTCCCTTCACGTGTTCAGCCGTCAGCCGTTGGCGAGGGCGCGCACGCGGTCGATGGCCCCGTTGAACTTGTTGTGGTCGCCGACGATCGGGCCCGACGAGGTGTACTGCCACATCGTGTACGTGCCCCAGCCCGCCGGGAGTTCACCGACGGTGCTGTTGTACCGGGCCACCCACAGCGGGTTGCTCGCGCCGAAGCCCGCGTAGTTGCCGGTGCAGCTCTTCCACCAGCTGGTCGCCGTGTAGATGACGGCGTCGCGCCCGGTCTTGGCCTTGTACGTGTTCAGGAAGTCCCTGATCCACGCCACCATCTGGGACTGCGTCTTGCCGTAGCACTGTGCCCCGTACGGATTCCACTCGATGTCCAGCGCGCCGGGCAGCGTCCGGCCGTCGCGCGACCAGCCGCCCCCGTTGCCCGCGAAGTAGGTGGCCTGGGCGGCGCCGCTGGAGCTGTTGGGCAGGGCGAAGTGGTAGGCCCCGCGGATCATCCCGCTGTTGTACGAGCCGTTGTACTGCTGCGCGAAGTAGGGGTTCTTGTAGCCGGTCCCCTCGGTGGCCTTGGCGTACGCCCACTTGACCCCGCTGGTCCACAGCGCGGCCCAGTTGACGTTTCCCTGGTGGCTGGAGACGTCCACGCCCTCGGTCTGTTCGGCGAAGGGTGCGGACGGGGGCAGCGGGCCCTGCCCGTCGTGCGGGACGACGCCCATGCCCATGTGGGCGGAGCCGGGCGGGGGAGTGGGGGAGGGAGCCGTTCCTGCGGTGGCCGCGGCTCCTGCGGCTCCTGCGGTGAGGGCCAGGCCGAGTGCGGCGGCGGTGACGGCGGCGGTGACGGCGGATCTTGCTCTGAGCACGTGCATTGCGTGCCTCCGAAAGATCGACAAAGCGACTGAGGTGGCCTTGCCGAACGAAAGCTACGCACGTAGACCGGTGGGGCGGAAGAGGGCCTCTGTGCCGACATTGGTCCACACCTGCGAAATACTGGACGAACTGCGGTGATGCCTGCCGCTGAAAGTTGCCGGACCGCTTCGGAGTCGGCGCACGAGTCGACAAGAGAGGTCGTCGTGGATCAGGAATTCCTCGCGCTGGAGCGGGAGTTGGCGCTTTTTCTGCGCAGGGCGCGGGCGTCGTCGGGCGATCTGGCCCGCGAGGTCCACCCCGAACTGGAGCCTGCCGCGTACGGCCTCCTCGTCCGCCTGGACGAGGCGGACCGGCAGCGGGCCACGGAGCTGGCGGCCTGGTTCGGCGTGGGCAAGGCGACGATGAGCAGGCAGCTCCGCGCCCTGGAGGAGCTGGGCCTGGTCGCCCGCGAACCGGACCCGGCGGACGGCCGCGCCTCACTGGTCCTGCTCACCCAGGAGGGCCGGGAACGCTTCCGCCGCGTCCGCGACGCACGACGGGCGAGCTACGTCCAGAAGCTGGCGGACTGGGACCGGGTGGAGGTGGCGGAACTGGCGCGGCTCCTCCACCAGTTGAATACGCGCGCGGAGGGGTAGTGCGTGGGGGCGGCCCCGCTGCCCCAGGGGGCCCGGGGCAGCATTTTGGGGCGCGGGGAACTGCGCGACCAGCCACGACGCGCCCGCACAGAGACCACCGGCCCGCCCCCCCCCCCCCGCTACAACTCCGCGTACACGACCGCCGCGTCGTCGTGCCGCTTCCAGCGGTTCGTGGCCGCGCCCCGCTCCAACTCCCGCACCCGGTCGATCAAGGCCTGCGCCCCCTCCTTGCGGAGGACCCCCATGCACTCCGTCCAGTCCCCGGCCCCGAAGGTGTCGACCCACCGCGTGACCCCGTCCGTCATGGCCGCGACCGCCCGCACCTCCTCCCGCGGCGTCTCCCCGACGACCGCCCGCTCCGCGACCGCGGGATCCGCCGCCGCGGTGAAGAAGCCTCCCTCCGCGTTCCGGTAGACGTCGGCCGTGGCGTGCGACCGGAGCGCTTCCTCGGGCACCCGGTCCAGCCGGTCGTCCAGTACCGCCCGTACCGACCCGTCCGCCCCCTCCAGCAGCAGCGCCGAATCCGAAAGCACCAGGTGCTCGACCGTCGCCGCCCCCCAACGCACCATCACCACGGTTGCCTGAGGCGTGCGGACGTGAGAAAGGTCACAGGTGGACCGGTGGGCGTCCGCGGTGCGCGAGAGGGCGGCGGACAGCACTTCCCGGAGGGTCAATTCCGGCCGCGAACCGGACAATTCGATCAGTGCGCCGCCGAGTCGTGCCGTGACCCACGGTACGGAGTGCACGCACCCCGTCTCGCTCGGTGGCGGGGTCACCCCGTCCAGGACGACGAGGGTTCCACCCTGGCCGGTCGGCCCCGCCGCAGGCAGCGCCACGGACGTCCAGTCCTCGTTGGGGCGTTCGGGGTCTCCGGGGGCGGTGGCGAGTTCGATGCGCATGAGGGCCAGTCTGCCGGACCCTGCCCGGCGACCCGTGAGAGGCGCGAATTGGCCCATACCAGCAGGTCAGCTGCCTGCTTTTAGATGGAATGATCCATTCCGGGAAGCTGCGGGGGTGCATCTTGCCAAAGCCCGCACGGAACTTCCAACCGGCACACCGAAAGGGCGGCTGACGGACCGTGACGGAAGTTGTTCGCCAACTCCCGAGTGATGTTCACTCGTTCGGGTGGCGGAGCGGTTGATGCACGCTTCCCTCCCCGGGGGCTGGAATGGTCGAAGGCTGAATCAGGGGTGGGGGTGGGGCGCTCGGTCCGCATGTGTCCAGACGTAGATGTACGAGCCGTCACCTCGGCCACCTGAGCGGACGAACCAAGAATGCGAGCACCGGTGCAGAACAAGCGGCCTCGGGGCGGCAACGTCAGCAATGAAGGCCTCCCGGGCGAGCAGACCCCGACCCGGCCCCAGGACCAGCCCCCGGGCCAGGTGCAGGGCCGGACCCCGGAGCAGCCGCAGGGCCAGAACCCGGACCGGGCGCAAGGGCGGACCCCGGACCGGACCCAAGGCCAGGCGCCGGGCCGGTCGCAGGGTCAGGCCCCGGACCGGACCCAAGGTCAGCCGCAAGGCCAGATTCCGGGCCGGGCGGAAGACCGGGCGCAAGGCCGGGTCCCGGACCAGTCGCAAGGTCTGGCCCCGGACCAGGTCCACGGCGGGCCTCAGGGGCAGGCTCAAGGACCGGCCCAGAGTCGCCCCCAGGCCCAGGCCCAGGCCCAGGTCCCGCCCCCGGCCCCGGCCCAGGTCCAGCCCTCCGGCCCCACCAAGCAGTCACGCCCCAAGCGGGTGCGCAACCGCCTCGTCGCCTCCGTGGCCGCCGTCGGTGTCGTCGTGCTGGCGGCCGGAGCCCCGGCCCTGATCAGCGCGTCCGACGAACTGACCCGTTCCCAGGACCTCCTGGACCTCTCCGAGCTCAACCGGCAGGCCCTCGCCCTCGCGCACTCCCTCGCGGACGAGCGCGACGAGGCGACCGCTCTCGCGGCGGACCCCGCTTCCTCCGGAGCGGGCGCCGACAGCCGCGACAAGAACACCCCCCAGGGCGACCGCACCTCCCGCGTGGACCGCCAGATCGCCGAGCTCACCGCGCACGACGCAGCCGATCTGCCCGCCTCCGTACGCACCGCGCTCGCGAAGATCCCCGCCCTGCGCCGCACCGCCGACAGCGGGAAGCCCAGCACCGGCACCAGCACCGGCGGAGCCGGCAGCACCCCCCTCGACCTCCACAAGGCCTACTCCACCGCCCTCGACGAGCTCCGCGGTCTCTCCCGCGACCTCGCCCGCAAGACCCCGCCCCGGGCCGGCGGCTCCGGCACCGCGCCCGCCACCCTCGGCAACGCCGTCGAGCAGGCCGCCGCCACCCGCGGCCTGCTGCTCGCCGCGTTCGCCGTGCCGCGCGGCGAGTCCACGGTCCGCCTCGACCCGGCCACCGGGCTGCTCGTACGGAGCGAGAGCGGCAACGGCAAGCAGGTCCGCGACGCGCTCAGCGCCGCCGCCCAGCAGGCCCGCCACCGCGAGCAGGCGGCCCTCGCCGACTTCGCCCTCGCCGCGCCCGCCAAGGACCGGGACTCCTTCGCCGCGACCGTCAGCGGCCCCGAGGTCAAGACCGCCGAGCAGTACCTGAACGCCCTCACCGACCAGGCCACCCTCAGCACCGCCGACCGCCGCATCGGCGCGGAGAAGGTCGACGCCGCGCTGACCGCCCGCGTCGACCGGATGCGCGGAGCCGAGGCGGCCCTCGCCTCCGCGCAGGCGCAGAACCTCGCCGCCCTGCGCGACGACGACGTCTCCGCCCTCGAATTCCGCATCGGCCTGCTCGCCGCCTGCTTCCTGCTCGCCGTCGGCATCTCCACCGCCGTCGCCCGTACGCTCACCCAGCCGCTCGCCGTGCTGCGCCTGGGCGCGGCCCGCCTCGCGGCGGCCCCCGAGACCGAGGAGCCGGTCCGCTACACCGGGCGCAACGACGAGTACGCCCAGGTCGTACGGTCCCTCAACAGCCTGCACGGAAAGCTGCTCGACCTCGGTGCCCGCACCGAAAAGCTCGCGGGCGACCGCAGCCACCTGGTCGGCCAGCGCGAGACCCTCGACGCCCAGCGCCGTACCCTCGCCGCCGAGAACAGCCAACTCGCAGCGGAACACGCCGAGTTGCTGGCCCGTGCCCAGGAATCCACGGCGAAGCTGACCGAGCTCAGGTCCACCGTCCACTCCTCCTTCGTCAAGCTCTCGCTGCGCACCCTCGGCGTCGTCGAGCGCCAGCTCGCCGTCATCGAGACGCTGGAGGAGCGCGAGCAGGACCCGGACCGCCTCGCCACCCTCTTCAAGCTCGACCACATGGCGACCGTGATGCGCCGCCACGGCGAGAACCTCCTGGTCCTCGCGGGCACCGAGCACGGCGTCGCGCACACCGGACCCGTCCCGCTCGTCGACGTGCTGCGCGCCTCGATCAGCGAGATCGAGCGGTACGAGCGGGTCACTCTGCAGGCCCTCCCGCCGCACGCCCAGATCGCCGGGTACGCGGCCGACGACCTCAGCCACCTCCTCGCCGAGATCCTGGAGAACGCCACCTCCTTCTCGCCGCCCGACGCGCACGTCCAGCTCTCCGGCTGGTTCCTGGAGAGCGGCGAGATCATGCTGTCCGTGCAGGACGAGGGCATCGGCATGGCCCCCGACCGGCTCTCCGACCTCAACGCGCGGCTGGCGCAGCCGGCGGAGTACACCCCGGTGGGCGACGGCGAAGGCCTCGGCCTCCAGGTCGCCGCGCTGCTGGCCGCCCGGCACGGCGTACGCATCCAGCTGCGCGAGCAGAAGCAGGGCGGCACGACGGCCGTCCTGGTCCTTCCCAAGGCGCTCCTGCCGGCCGAGCCGCCCGCCGTACCGGCCGTGACGGAGGTACTGCACCAGCTGCCGGGCTCGGTCGCCGAGGCCAACTCCCACACCCTGCCGGGC
>NZ_JBSGZD010000410.1:0-5345 GCF_053610825.1 Streptomyces sp. NPDC054863
GTACGGCCGTACCCCGGGCGGCCGATAATCTGAGCCGAACGAGGGAAGGGCCGCCGACATGCCGATCGAGAACCGCCCACTGCGCGAGCAGGTCAAGGAAGAGCTGATCAAACGGCTCGGACGCGGCACGATCCCGACCGACGAATCCATCAACGAGGGCCGCCTCGCCACCGAACTCGGCGTCAGCCGCACCCCGCTCAGGGAAGCCCTGATCTCGCTGGAGCGCGAGGGCATCATCACCAGCGAGCGCGGCAAGGGCTTTCGTTTCGCGCCGCTGAGCGCCCAGGAGTTCCGCGACCTCACCACCATCGTCGCGACCCTGGAGTCCCTCGCCCTGGAGTCCACCGATCCCCTCCAACTGGCTGCCCTCGGACCGAAGTTGCTCGAAGAGGCCCGCGCCTTCTCGGCCCCGCAGGCGCCGCACGACGTCATCGAACGGTACGACGACGCCTGGCACGCCCTGCTGCTCTCCGGCTGCCCCAACGAGCGGCTGATGGGCCTGATCGCCTCGCTCAAACTGACCATGCACCGCTACGAACAGGTCGCCCTCGGCGACCAGGACGTGCTGGAGCGGTCGGCGGAGGAGCACGAGCGGATCGCCGAACACCTGGTCGGCGGCGACGTGCCGGGCGCGGTACGGGCGCTCAAGGAGAACTGGAACAGCGGCATGGACCGCATCCTCGAACGCCTCACGGACTGAGCACCCCCCGTCGGCAGGTGTCAGACCGCGTCGGCCAGCCTGACCGGCGCGAGGCTCCCCATCAGATCACGCAGCTCGGCCACGGCCTCCGGCACCACCGAGTAGCAGATCTGCACGCCGCGCCGCCGTGTGCTCACCAGCCCGGCCTCGCGCAGCACCTTCAGGTGCTGGCTGATGGTCGGCTGGGACACGGCGAAGAGCTCCGTGAAGTCGCAGGCGCAGGTCTCGGGCCGCTCGGCGAGCGCGCGCATGATGCCCAGCCGCACCGGATGGCCAAGGGCCTTGAGCAACACGGCACTTGAATGATCGTCTCTCACGCTTGACAGGGTATCAAGGGTCCTCTATATAGTCGTAGCGCTATATAGGAGTTCAACTATATGGAGGTGACGCATCCGATGAGTGGACCCTCTTCGGGCCGTACCGCACAGGACGCCTTATCCGCAGACGACGGCTCTCGGGAAGAAGGCGTCTGGTCCCCGGAACACCGCAGGCTGACCACCGGGCTCATCCTCTCCGTCACCCTCGTCGCCTTCCTCTGGCTCGGCGTCGCGACGGTCCTGCCCCCGGTCGCCGAGGAGCTCGGCGGTCTCGGCCTGTACGGCTGGGCGTTCACCGCCTTCATGCTGGCCAACATCTTCGGCACCGTCCTCGCAGGACAGGGCGCCGACCGGGTCGGCCCGACCCGCCCCTACCTCCAGGCGTTCCTGCTGTTCGTCGTCGGCTGCGCGGTCGCCGCCGCGGCCACGGACTGGTACGTGTTCCTGCTCGGACGGACCCTCCAGGGCGCCGGAGTGGGCGGCGTACTGGCCCTCGCCTACCTCACCGTCGGACGCGCCTACCCCGACCGGCTGCGCGCCCGGATGCTCGCGCTGGTGGCATCCGCCTGGACACTGCCCGCCCTGCTGGGCCCCGCGGTCGCCGCCGGGATCGCCGAGGCCACGCACTGGCGGGTCGTCTTCCTCGCCCTCGTGCCCCTGGTGCCCATCGGCGTCCTGCTCACGCTGCCCGCCCTGCGCGGCCTGGGGCGGCCCGAGGGGACGGCGCCTGACCGCAGCCGCATCCCGCTCACCCTGCTCCTGGTGGTCGGCGCGGGCGCGGTCCTCGCCGGTCTCGGAGAACAGAACCTGGCGCTGACCGTGCCGCTCGTGCTGGCGGGCGCGGCCGTCGCCGTACCGGTGCTGCGCCGGCTGCTGCCGCCGGGCACGCTCGCCGTACGACGCGGAATGCCCGCCGGGATGGTCGTTCGAGGCCTCGTCAGCACCGCGTACTACGGGGCGGAGTCCTTCTTCCCGCTGAGCATGACCCAGGTGCTCGGCCTGACCACCCTCCAGTCGGGCCTGGCCCTGTCGTCCGGAGCGCTCACCTGGGTCGCGGGCGCCTGGATCCAGGCGAAGCTCGACACCCGCAGCGCCGGCGGGGGACGGCACGGCAGGGTCGTCGCGGGATTCGTGCTGCTGCTCACCGGTGACGCGCTGATCGCGCTGGCCGTCGGCACCGACCTGAAGAGCGTCACCCTGGCCGTCGTCGGCTGGGCGGTCGCCGGATTCGGCATGGGCCTCGTGTACCCGGCGGTCACCACCATCGTGCTGGGGCTCGCCCCCAAGGGGCAGGAAGGCGCGGCCAGCTCGAACCTTCAGCTGTCGGAAACCCTGTCCGTCGCCGTGATGACCGGCCTCGGTACGGCGGTCAGCGCCTTCGGAGCGACCCGGGGCTGGGACCGGAGCAGCTCGCTCGGTGTCGTCTTCACCGTCACCGCGCTCGCCGCCCTCGCGGGCATCGGCGCAGGCCTGCGGACGCACAGCCCAGCAGCCCCGGACGCACCGGAAGCAGCCCCGGAGGCACCGGAAGCAGGCCCGGGCGTACGGAAAGCAGGCCCGGGCGCACCGGAAGCAGCCCCGGACGCACCGGAAGCGGGCCCGGGCGACCCGGACCCGCTTCCCGAAGCATCGGCCAAGGACCGAAGGATCAGGCGATCGACGCCGAAATGATCGCCGCCACCGCGATGTTGCAGGAAGCCGTCACCCACACCGCCGGGTGCGGCTCCTGCTCCACCAGCGTCCTGCCCAGCTTGCCGGGCGTCACCACGTCGACCACCCAGAACGCGATCGCCATCATCACCAGGCCGAGCACCCCGAACGCCGCCGTCGACACCAGGCCCTTGCCGAAGTCGTTGTACGTCGTCCAGATCGACGTGAAGACGATCCCGCCGATACCCAGCAGCGCGGAGCTGAGCAGCACCGCGCAGTTGCGGTTGCGCTGCTCCCAGATCTGCCGGCCGAGCTTGCCCGGAGTCAGCGCGTCCACCAGGAAAATGCCGAGGGTCAGGAGGACGACGCCGAGGGCGCCGTAAGCGGCGGCACGGCCAATTCCGTTGACGATGTCTTCCATTGAGAAGTTCAATCCCCGTGGTGAGGCGTACCTCTGGGGCACGCGTGTTAAAGGAGACGCAAAACCTATCGCACGGCTGCTGGGAACAGGCAAGGGACCTACGGCACGGGTGCCGGGACACGGCAGGGGGCTCCCGCACCCCGTGACCAGCACGGGCGAACCACTCCGTCACCGGGCGCAGCCCCGGGCCCCGCCGTGATCGACTGCCCCACGCAGTCCGTCGCAGTACGGTCCTCAGCCGCCGACCGCCCCCACCCCTCTCCGGAGAGCGAGAACCCATGACCGCCATCGAGGTCGACCCCTTCATCGCGGGCCTGCCCAAGTGTGAGCTGCACCTGCACATCGAGGGCACCCTGGAGCCCGGGCTCAAGCTCGCGCTCGCCGCCCGCAACGGCATCGAGCTGCCGTACGCCGACGAGGCCGCCGTCCGCGCCGCGTACGCCTTCGACAGCCTGCCCTCCTTCCTCACCCAGTACTACGAGGGCATGTCGGTCCTCGTCACCGAGCAGGACTTCTACGACCTGGCCGCCGCCTACGCCGCCAAGGCCCACTCGCAGAACGTCCGGTACGCGGAGATCTTCTTCGACCCGCAGGCCCACACCGGCCGCGGCGTCTCCTTCGACACCGTGATCCGCGGCCTCACCCGCGCCCTGGACGACGCCCTGCGCACCACCGGCTTCCGCGGTCATCTCGTCCTGTGCTTCCTGCGCGACTTCCAGGCCGAGTTCGCCATGGCGACCCTCGTCCAGGCACTCCCGTACAAGGAGTGGATCGTCGGCGTCGGCCTCGACTCGGACGAGAGGGGCAACCCGCCGGTCAAGTTCGCCGCCGTCTTCGCCCGTGCCCTCACCGAGGGCTTCCGTCTGACGATGCACTGCGACATCGACCAGGAGAACACCACCGAACACATCCGCCAGGCCCTCGACGTCATCGGCGTCGAGCGCATCGACCACGGCACCAACGCCCTCGACGATCCGAAGCTGGTCGAAGAGATCCGGCGCCGCGGCATCGGCCTCACCACCTGCCCGATCTCCAACGGCTTCGTCACCGCAGGCATGAAGGCCACCGAGATCAGGCAGCTCTTCGATCTCGGCATCAAGGTCACCGTCAACTCCGACGACCCCGCCTACTTCGAGGGGTACGTCGCCGAGAACCTCGCCGCCCTGCGCGGCGCCCTCGGCCTCACCGACGCCGAACTGGTGCGGCTGCAGTGCAACGCGGTCGAGATCTCCTGGGCCACGCCGGCCGTCAAGGACGAGCTGCTGGCCGAACTGGACGCGTACGGCGCCTGATTCCGGACACAGTGTGCGGACGCCCCCAACGCCCCGGCGATCACGGGGTGTCGGGGGTCTCCGGCTGCCACTATGGTGCCGTCCCGCCCAAGGGGGGTGGGCGTGGTCACAGGGGGGCCTGTATGCGTACGAAGCAGTCGAGGAGATCCCGGAGAGCCCTCGCGGGAGCGGGGATCGCGGTCGGGGCACTCGTGCTCCCGCTGCTGGGGGCGCAGCCGGGTGCGGCCCAAGTGCCAGACGAAGGACCGCAGTTGAACGTACGGAAGACCACGGGCCTCCGGGACGGCGACATCGCCACCTTTCGCATCACCGGCGGACCTGCCAAGCAGTACGTGTGGGTCATGATGTGCGCCGCAGGTCCGTCGGAGGCGACCTGTGACGACGACACCCGGCGGCAGTTCCGGGTGCTCCCGGACGGCACCTTCCGCGAGTCGCCCAAGAAGATCTACGCGAAGCTGGAAACGCCGTCGGGCAAGGTCGACTGCCGGACCGCCGTCGCCCCGTGCGAGCTGGCGATGCTCGACAACAGTGGCAAGCAGGTCCTCACCTCAACTCCCTTGAATTTCAAGGCGGATGCTCTGCTGGAAGCCGCGCCGACCTTCAGGATCACCCCGAACAGGAAGCTGCTGCACGAGCAGAAGGTCACCGTCACAGGACGCGGGTACGAGCCGCAGTACCACTTCGGTGTGGTCCAGTGCATCGCAGGAGCCCTCGACTACGTGGACTGCCGGACCTTCGCCCGCCCGCCCGCCACCGACGACAAGGGCCGTCTCCGGCGCGAGGTCACCGTCCAGGTGGGCTTCCGCACCCGGGACGGACGGGACGTCGACTGCCGCCCCAAGGGCGCCTGTGAACTGGTCGCCTTCGCGTCACGGGTGCGCGGCCCCGAGAGCGTACGGCAGGCCCTGCGCTTCGACGCGGGGCAGCCGCTGCCGGCCCCGACGGAGCCGTAGCGGCTCCGTACC
>NZ_JBSGZD010000411.1:0-5305 GCF_053610825.1 Streptomyces sp. NPDC054863
GTGGGGGCCTCTGCACGGGGCACGTGCGGGTGCGTTCGCGCCTGCGGCGGGCTGTGGTCGTCGTGCGGGTGCGTCGTGGCTGGTCGCGCAGTTCCCCGCGCCCCTGAAAGCCCGCCCTCCGGGGGGCCGACGCCACCTCCCCCAGCCCCTGGCCCCCGAGCCCTCTTGGGCAGCGGGGCCGCCCCCCCCACCCCCCCGGGGGCGGGACGGGTGGGCAAGGGGGCGGCCCCCACGCGGAGCACGCCTCCTCCGCGACCGCACACGCTCGCGCCGGTGGGGGCCGGCCTTCCGGGCTGCGCCCGGTGCACGGCTGCGCCGCGCGTCCTCAAACGTCGGACGGGCTGAAGGGTCCGTCTCCCAATGGCATGCTGTGATCCATGGCGACCACCAGTCCCCCCACCGTCCCGGGGCCCCGCCCCACACGGCCCATGCGTGCCGACGCCCGCCGCAACTACGACAAGCTGCTGGCCGAAGCACGGACCGCGTTCGCCGCGCACGGTACGGACGCCTCGCTGGAGGAGATCGCCCGCCGCGCAGGCGTCGGCATCGGCACTCTGTACCGGCACTTCCCCACCCGGTACGCCCTGATGAGCGCGGTCTTCCAGGGTGCGGTGGACGAATTGATCGCCCGTGCCCACGAGTTGGCGGACTCGACGGCCCCCTGCGAGGCCCTCGTCACCTGGCTGCGCGCCATCATCACTCATGCGGGTGAGTATCGGGGCCTGGCCCGCGCCCTCATGTCGGCGTCCGGAAGCGGTACGGGGACCGAGAGCAGCGCCTCCGCGATGTCCGCCTGCAGCAACCCGATGCGCGAAGCCGGCACCGCCCTGCTCGTACGGGCCCAGCAGTCCGGAGCGGTACGTCCCGACGTACCGATCCGGGACCTGATGCAGCTCACCAACGCGATCGCGCTGGCCGCCGAACAGTCGCCCTACGACCCGGAGTTGGCCGACCGGCTGCTGTCGCTCGCGGTACGAGGGCTCCGCCCCCGTACCGACGAGCCACACGCCGCAAAGAGCTAGCGGCGGCGCATATCGGCCACCCTGGCCCGCTCCCCCGGCGACTGCGCCTGCTGCTCCGCGAGCGAGGCAGCACTGCGCAACTGCGAACCGGGGCCGCCCGGATGGGTCCTGCGCTGGCCCGGAAGCGGCATGTCCCGGCGGGGCTGCGGACGCCCCGTCGGGACGCCATCACCCCCGGAGCCGGACGCTCCGGCCCCCGGTCCCGCGACCGTGATCTGCACTCCCTGGTCGGCGAGTGCCTGCAACTCCGTACCCGCGCGCTCGTCGTGGGGAGGCGGCTCGTCGGTGACGAGCCGGGTGATCACGTCCGTGGGTACGGTCTGGAACATGGTGTCGGTGCCGAGCTTGGTGTGGTCGGCGAGGACCACCACTTCGGCGGCGGCCTGCACCAAGGCCCGGTCGACGCTCGCGGAGAGCATGTTGGAGGTGGACAGGCCGCGTTCGGCGGTCAGGCCGCTTCCGGAGAGGAAGGCGCGGGAGACCCGCAGCCCCTGGAGGGACTGCTCGGCACCGCTTCCCACCAGCGCGTAGTTGGAACCGCGCAGGGTTCCACCGGTCATGACGACTTCGACGCGGTTGGCGTGCGCCAACGCCTGGGCGACCAGGAGGGAGTTGGTGACGACGGTGAGCCCGGGGACCCGGGCGAGCCGTCTCGCCAGCTCCTGCGTGGTCGTACCGGCGCCGACGACGATGGCCTCCCCCTCCTCCACGAGTCCCGCGGCGAGGTCGGCGATGGCCGTCTTCTCCGCGGTCGCGAGGTGGGATTTCTGCGGAAAGCCGGATTCGCGGGTGAACCCGCCCGGCAGTACCGCACCGCCGTGCCGGCGGTCGAGGAGTCCTTCTGCCTCCAGCGCCCGCACGTCCCGCCGTACGGTCACTTCGGAGGTCTGGACGACGCGGGCGAGCTCACGGAGCGAAACCGCCCCGTTGGCCCGCACCATTTCGAGGATCAATTGACGACGTTCTGCAGCGAACACGAAACTGACAGTAACCTGACCGGCCGATAGTTTTCAGCAGTTTGCGCCGAATAACAGAAGTTGGTCGCAAACAGTGGCCTGGAGTGGTATACGGCCCCCGGCCGGTGGCGAGTTCACGCCCCGGCCGGTAACTCCGCGCGCCGTACGGTCGGTTGTCCGCGCGCCGTACGGTCAGCTGTCGCCCGCGGTCTTGCGCGTGTGCAGCTGCCGCGCCACCTCCGCGAGCGAGCCCGACAGGGAGGGGTAGACCGTGAACGCCTTCGCGATCTGTTCCACCGTCAGGCTGTTGTCGACGGCGATCGAGATCGGGTGGATCAGCTCGCTGGCGCGCGGCGCGACGACCACACCGCCGACGACGATGCCCGTGCCCGGGCGGCAGAACAGCTTCACGAAGCCGTCCCGGATGCCCTGCATCTTGGCGCGCGGGTTGCGCAGCAGCGGCAGCTTGACGCCGCGCGCGTCGATCCGGCCGGCGTCGACGTCCGCCTGGGTGTAACCGACGGTCGCGATCTCGGGGTCCGTGAAGACGTTGGAGGAGACCGTCTTGAGGTCGAGCGGGGCGACCGCGTCACCGAGGAAGTGGTACATGGCGATACGTCCCTGCATCGCCGCGACGGAGGCGAGGGCGAACACTCCGGTGACGTCTCCGGCCGCGTACACACCCGGTGCGGAGGTCCTGGACACCCGGTCGGTCCAGATGTGGCCGCTGTCCTTGAGCTTGACCCCGGCCTCCTCCAGGCCCATGCCCGCGGAGTTGGGGATGGCGCCGACGGCCATCAGGCAGTGCGAGCCGGAGATGACGCGGCCGTCGGCCAGCGTCACTTCCACCCGGTCGCCGACGCGCTTGGCGGACGCCGCGCGCGAGCGCGCCATGACGTTCATGCCGCGACGCCGGAAGACGTCCTCCAGCACGGCCGCCGCGTCCGGGTCCTCGCCCGGCAGCACGCGGTCGCGCGAGGAGACGAGCGTGACGCGCGAGCCCAGCGCCTGGTACGCACCCGCGAACTCGGCGCCGGTCACACCGGACCCGACCACGATCAGCTCCTCCGGGAGCTCGTCGAGGTCGTACACCTGCGTCCAGTTCAGGATCCGCTCGCCGTCCGGCAGCGCGTCCGGGATCTCGCGCGGGTGCCCGCCGGTCGCGATCAGCACGGCATCCGCCGTCAGCCGCTCCTCGGTCCCGTCGGCGGCGGTCACGACCACGGTCCGCGAGCCGTCCGAGTCCTGCTGGCCCTCCAGCCGGCCACGGCCGCGCAGCACGCGCGCACCGGCCCGGGTCACGGAGGCGGCGATGTCGTGCGACTGCGCGAGCGCGAGCCTCTTCACCCGCCGGTTGACCTTGCCGAGGTCCACGCCCACGACACGCGCGGACTGCTCCTCCGGCGGGGTGTCGTCGGCCACGAGGATGCCCAGCTCCTCGTACGAGGAGTCGAAGGTCGTCATCACCTCGGCCGTGGCGATCAGAGTCTTGGACGGTACGCAGTCGGTCAGCACCGACGCCCCGCCGAGTCCGTCGCAGTCGACGACGGTCACCTCTGCACCGAGCTGGGCGCCCACCAGCGCCGCCTCGTACCCGCCGGGTCCGCCGCCGATGATCACGATCCGGGTCACGAAAAGTCCGCCTCGCGTTCGCTTGAGTCGTTCGCTTGATCCTGCTGTGACTCCGCCCGGCCCGTCCTGCCTGCCCCGGCCGGGGTTCCGGGGGATCGCCCCGGAGGAGTGCAGTACGTACTTCATTGTCCCGCACGCGGGAGTGGGCTTCGCCCCGGGGCCCTCCATACGGGAACTCGCGGGGCGGGACGGTCGTTGTAGTCCCTCCGTCCGGCCCCCTCATCTCTTCCGGTACGAGATCCTTGCCGTCCGTACGGGATCGGCGGGGCTCCCGTACCCTCGGAGCCATGTCGCTCTACGCCGCGTACGCCGGCAACCTCGACGCGCGGCTGATGTCCCGCCGCGCCCCGCACTCGCCGCTGCGCGGCACGGGCTGGCTCAACGACTGGAGACTGACCTTCGGCGGCGAGCAGATGGGCTGGGAGGGCTCGCTCGCCACCGTGGTCGAGGCCCCGCGCTCGCAGGTCTTCGTGGCCCTGTACGACATCGCTCCGATGGACGAGGAGTCCATGGACCGGTGGGAGGGCGTCGGCCTGGACATCTACCGCCGCATGAGGGTCCGCGTCCACACCCTGGACGGCGAGGAAGCCACCTGGATGTACGTCCTCAACGGGTACGAGGGCGGGCTGCCGTCCGCCCGCTACCTGGGCGAGGTCGCCGACGCGGCCGAGTCGGCGGGCGCCCCGCACGACTATGTGATGGAGCTGCGCAAGCGCCCCTGCTAGGGCTCCCACCAGCGCCCCCGCCAAGGCGTGGAACTGCTCTCGTCGGAATCTCCAAGGCAACAATCCCATTGCCGTCCGCCGTGACATCTACGCGCGTAGGGCTGGACCGGCTACCCTCTTCCGCGTGAACGCATCTGTTATTTCGGACCCCCAGGCCGCCGCCGACGCCGCGGCCGCTCGCCTGCGCGAGCTGACCGGCGCCGAGACCCATGACGTCGCCCTCGTGATGGGCTCCGGCTGGGCTCCCGCGGTCGACGCCCTCGGCGAGGCCGAGGCCGAGTTCCCGGTCACCGACCTGCCCGGCTTCCCGCCCCCGGCCGTCGAAGGACACGGCGGCAAGATCCGCTCGTACAAGATCGGCGACAAGCGCGCGCTGGTCTTCCTCGGACGTACGCACTTCTACGAGGGCCGTGGCGTCGCCGCCGTCGCGCACGGTGTCCGCACCGCCGTGGCCGCCGGCTGCAAGACGGTCGTCCTCACCAACGGCTGTGGTGGCCTCCGCGACGGCATGCGCCCCGGCCAGCCGGTCCTGATCAGCGACCACCTGAACCTGACGGCCGCCTCGCCGATCATCGGCGCGAACTTCGTCGACCTCACGGACCTGTACTCGCCGCGCCTGCGCGCCCTGTGCAAGGAGGTGGACGAGACCCTGGAGGAGGGCGTCTACGTCCAGTTCCCCGGCCCGCACTACGAGACCCCGGCCGAGATCAACATGGTCCGCGTCATGGGCGGCGACCTCGTCGGCATGTCCACGGTGCTGGAGGCCATCGCGGCGCGTGAGGCGGGTGCGGAGGTCCTCGGCATCTCTCTCGTCACGAACCTGGCCGCCGGGCTCTCGGGCGAGCCGCTGAACCACGAGGAGGTCCTCCAGGCGGGTCGCGACAGCGCCGCCCGGATGGGCAGCCTGCTGGCGCGGGTGCTGGAGCGGATCTAGCGGATCTGGCGGGTGCGGCGGGAGGCTGGGCCTCCC
>NZ_JBSGZD010000412.1:0-5287 GCF_053610825.1 Streptomyces sp. NPDC054863
GCGCGGGGCCGACGTTTCGCTGTTTCCTGAGCCCTCGGGCCGACCTTGTTCCGCACTCGTGACCCGCAGCAGCCGCCCGGCAATTCGTGGATGCCCCTGCCGCCCCCCACCGCAACGGCATGCGCAGATATACGCTGATCACTCGGAGACACCGCGCGGTGACAATGACCGGTCGCAAGCGCTGTGTCGACCCAGTGCGCGAACGTTCAGTCCGGGGGGACAATGAATCTGACGGCATCCGAGCAGACGACGATTCTCATCGTGGACGACGACCCTGTGACGCGCATGGGCGTCCAGCACATAGTCGAGGCCTTGGCGGACGTGCAGGTAGTCGCCGCAATCCCCTGCGGCAGCCCACTGGCCGCCCTTGATGAGCATGAACCTGACATCGTCCTGGTGAGCGCGGCCACCGCGTCACCCGACGGCACTTCTTCCGCTTTCATTGAAATGCTCAACTACGCGGGGCGTCATCTCGTCGTCAGCTTCGGCCTCGGACCCGACTCCTGCATCAGCCCCGAATTGATTTCCGCCGGCCTTTCCGGTGTGCTGCCGCAAAAGGCCTCACCAGAAGATTTCGGAAGAGCGATTCAGGCCGTCAAAGCTGGATACGTCTACTACCCACGCAAGGCAACCGAAGAGCTTCTGCACCACAGAGCGCCGTTCCCCTTTTTGTCACCACGAGAACGCGAAGTGCTGGATCTGGTCGCCGACGGACTGAGCAATCAGCGTATTGCCAGATCGCTGGGGATAAAGGAATCGACAGTCAAGATGTACGTCACGCGCCTTCTCGACAAGTTGCAGGTGGAGAGCCGTCTGCAGGCCTGCCTCAAGGCACGCGGGCTGACCAACCGGTGGCCATTGGCTGCTCAGCAGGTCTGACGGACGGCGCCCGGAACGCAGAAAATCCTGATGGGCTGCCCGCTCGCCAAAGCGAGGGGACAGCCCATCAGGTTCTACAGCTTGTCAGCCGGGCTCAGACGAGCTCGGTGACGGTGCCGCCAGCGGCACCGATCTTCTCCTTGGCGGAGGCGGAAACGGCGTCAACCGAAACCGTCAGTGCCACGGAGATCTCGCCCTGGCCCAGGACCTTGACGAGGCAGTTGTCACGCACAGCGCCCTTGGCGACCAGGTCGGCCACCGTGACCTCTCCACCCTCGGGGTAGAGAACGCCGAGCTTGTCCAGGTTCACGACCTGGAACTCGGTGCGGAACGGGTTCTTGAAGCCCTTGAGCTTCGGGAGACGCATGTGGAGGGGCATCTGCCCGCCCTCGAAGCGCTCCGGAACCTGGTAACGGGCCTTCTGGCCCTTGGTGCCACGGCCTGCGGTCTTACCCTTCGACGCCTCACCACGGCCCACACGGGTCTTCGCGGTCTTGGCACCGGGGGCGGGCCGGAGGTTGTGGACCTTCAGCGGGTTGTTCTCCGCCATGTCAGTCGACCTCCTTCACCGACACGAGGTGACGGACGGTGTGCACCATTCCGCGGAACTCGGGGCGGTCCTCCTTGACAACCGTGTCGTTCAGCCGCTTGAGGCCGAGCGAACGCAGGGTGTCGCGGTGGTTCTGCTTGCTGCCGATGTACGACTTCGTCTGCGTGATCTCGAGACGGGCCATTACGCACCCGCTCCCGCACGAGCACGGAGCAGGGCCGCCGGGGCGACGTCCTCAAGGGGCAGACCACGGCGAGCCGCGATCTCCTCGGGACGCTGCAGACCCTGAAGGGCAGCCACGGTCGCGTGCACGATGTTGATCGCGTTCGACGAACCGAGCGACTTCGACAGGATGTCGTGCACGCCGGCGCACTCAAGCACGGCTCGCACCGGACCACCGGCGATAACGCCGGTACCGGGGGAAGCAGGCTTGAGCAGGACGACGCCCGCAGCCTTCTCGCCCGTGATCGGGTGAGGGATCGTGCCCTGGATACGCGGAACCTTGAAGAAGCTCTTCTTGGCCTCTTCAACGCCCTTGGCGATGGCCGCGGGAACTTCCTTGGCCTTGCCGTAACCGACACCTACGGTGCCGTCACCGTCTCCGACCACGACGAGCGCGGTGAAGCTGAAGCGACGACCACCCTTGACAACCTTGGCAACGCGGTTGATCGCGACGACGCGCTCAACGTAAGCGGTCTTCTCGGCGGCAGGGCCACCGTCGCGACCCTTCCGGTCCCGCCGCTCGCCGCCACCGGCACCGCTTCCGCGGCGCTGGGGTCCAGCCATTGGATTTACCTCTCTCTGTTACGTCCGTTAGTCCCGGGAACGGGGCTTAGAACTTCAGCCCGGCTTCGCGGGCGGCGTCAGCCAGAGCGGCAATGCGCCCGGCGTACCTGTTGCCACCACGGTCGAACACGACGGTCTCTACGCCGGCAGCCTTCGCACGCTCGGCGACGAGTGCGCCAACCTGCTGGGCCTGGGCGCTCTTGTCGCCCTCGCCGCCGCGGATCGAGGTGTCGAGGGTCGACGCCGACGCGAGCGTGTGGCCCGCGATGTCGTCGATGACCTGCGCCACGATGTTGCGGTTGGAGCGGGTCACGACCAGGCGAGGACGCTCCGGCGTACCGGAGACGTGCTTGCGGATGCGGACGTGACGACGCTTGATGGCAGCGCGCTTGTACGCGTCACCCTTGGCGATCTTTACACCGTATGCCATGGCTTACTTACCCGCCTTTCCGACCTTGCGGCGGATGACCTCGCCGGCGTACTTGACGCCCTTGGCCTTGTACGGGTCGGGCTTCCGCAGCTTGCGGATGTTAGCGGCGACCTCGCCGACCTTCTGCTTGTCGATGCCCTCGACGCTGAGCTTCGTGGGCGACTCGACCTTGAAGGTGATGCCTTCAGGCGCTTCGATCACGATGGGGTGGCTGTAGCCCAGCGCGAACTCCAGGTTGGAGCCCTTCGCCTGGACGCGGTAACCCACACCGCTGATCTCGAGCGCCTTGCTGTATCCCTGGGTCACGCCGGTGATCATGTTCGCCACCAGCGTGCGGGACAGGCCGTGGAGGGCCTTGTTCTGACGCTCGTCATTGGGGCGGTTGACGTTGAGAACGCCGTCCTCGCCCTTAACAATTTCGATCGGCGCGGCAACAGTGTGCGTGAGGGAGCCCTTGGGACCCTTCACGGCAACCGTGCGGCCGTCGATGGTGACGTCCACACCAGCGGGAACCTGGATGGGGAGCTTGCCGATTCGCGACATTAGCTTTCCTTCCTTTCCCGACTACCAGACGTAGGCGAGGACTTCCCCACCTACGCCCTTCTTGCCTGCCTGCTGGCCGGTCAGAAGACCGTGGGACGTGGAGATGATCGCCACGCCCAGGCCGCCAAGGACCTTCGGCAGGTTGGTGGACTTCGCGTACACGCGCAGACCCGGCTTCGAAATACGCTTGATGCCGGCGATCGAACGCTCGCGGTTCGGACCGAACTTCAGGTCGAGAACGAGGTTCTTGCCGACCTCGGCGTCCTCGACCTTCCAGCCGGTGATGAAGCCCTCCTGCTGGAGGATCTCCGCGATGTGCGACTTGATCTTGCTGTGCGGCATCACGACGGAGTCGTGGTACGCCGAGTTTGCGTTACGCAGACGCGTGAGCATGTCTGCGATGGGATCAGTCATGGTCATGAATTGGCCTTCGGCCTCTCTCGCCGGGGTTTCCTGTATGCGCCATCCCTCTCCCCACTCAGAGGCGGGACGGGTGCGGTGCGGGGACCTACGGCGTAGTAAGTCGTTATGGGCGGCGGGCGCCCAACCCTTCTAGCCTACGGCATTCGGGGTGGGGCTCCCGCCGACCAGATACTTACCGAGAGCCCTGGAAAATCCGTACGCCCAAAGGGCAGTACTGACTACCAGGAGCTCTTGGTCACGCCCGGCAGCTCGCCACGGTGAGCCATCTCACGAAGGCACACGCGGCACAGGCCGAACTTGCGGTACACGGAGTGGGGCCGGCCACAGCGCTGGCAGCGCGTGTAGGCACGCACGCCGAACTTCGGCTTGCGAGCGGCCTTAGCAATCAGAGCCTTCTTCGCCATCTCGGTTACGCCTCCTTGAAGGGGAAGCCGAGGTGACGAAGGAGGGCGCGGCCCTCATCGTCGTTCGTCGCCGTGGTGACCACGGTGATGTCCATTCCCCGGACTCGGTCGATCTTGTCCTGGTCGATCTCGTGGAACATGACCTGCTCGGTGAGACCGAAGGTGTAGTTGCCACGGCCGTCGAACTGCTTCGGCGACAGACCACGGAAGTCACGGATACGCGGCAGCGCGAGCGACAGCGTACGGTCCAGGAACTCCCACATGCGGTCACCACGGAGGGTGACGTGGCAGCCGATCGGCTGACCCTCGCGCAGCTTGAACTGCGCGATGGACTTCCGGGCCTTGGTGACGGCCGGCTTCTGACCCGTGATGGTCGTCAGGTCCTTGATGGCCCCGTCGATCAGCTTCGAGTCACGGGCGGCGTCGCCGACACCCATGTTGACCACGATCTTGGTGAGACCGGGGATCTGCATGACGTTCTCGTACGAGAACTCTTCGCGCAGCTTGCCCGCGATCTCCTCGCGGTAGCGCAGCTTGAGGCGCGGTGCGGTGGTGGCAGTCATCAGATGTCCTCACCAGTCCGCTTGGCAACGCGGATCTTGTTGCCCTCGTCGTCAAAGCGGTAGCCGACGCGGGTAACGACCTTGTTGCCGTCCTTCTCCACAACCAGCTGAACGTTGCTGACGTGGACCGGAGCCTCGGTCGTCACGATACCGCCGGCCTGGTTCTGGCCGGCCTTCGTGTGCTTCTTGACCCGGTTGACACCCTCGACCAGGACGCGGTCCTCGCGGGGGAAGGCCTGAACGACCTTGCCCTGCTTGCCACGGTCCTTACCGGTGATGACCTGAACCAGGTCGCCCTTCTTGATCTTCATGCTTACAGCACCTCCGGCGCGAGCGAGATGATCTTCATGAACTTCTTCTCGCGCAGCTCACGGCCCACCGGGCCGAAGATACGGGTGCCGCGGGGGTCGCCGTCGTTCTTGAGAATGACAGCGGCGTTCTCGTCGAAGCGGATGTACGAGCCATCCTGGCGACGACGCTCCTTGACGGTGCGAACGATGACCGCCTTGACGACGTCACCCTTCTTCACGTTGCCACCGGGGATTGCATCCTTGACGGTGGCGACAATGACGTCACCGATGCCCGCGTAGCGGCGACCCGAGCCACCGAGAACACGGATGGTGAGAATTTCCTTCGCACCCGTGTTGTCGGCGACGCGAAGTCGCGACTCCTGCTGGATCACGTCTATCTCCTGATCGTCTGCCGGTTC
>NZ_JBSGZD010000413.1:0-5277 GCF_053610825.1 Streptomyces sp. NPDC054863
GACGCGGACCGTGTCGTCGCCGCGTTCGAGGAGGTGCTCACCGAGCACCTCGGGCGGCTCTACCAGGTGCCGCGGGCCGACCCGCACTCGGCGGAGCGGGCCGAGGCGGCCCTCGCGTATCTGCGCACGACGGTCGACCGGGTAGTGGCGGCGCACCGCTCGGACGGCCCCTTGGGCCCCACCGACCCCTGCGGCCCGACCGGCCCCACCGACCGCAGAGACCGCAGCGACCTGATCGGGGCACTCGTCGAGGCCGGGGAGAGCCCGGCGCGGATCCGGGACACCGTGATGATGACGCTGCTCGCCGCCCACCACACCACTGGTGTCGCCGTCTCGTGGACGCTGCACCTGCTGGGCCGTCACCCCGACGCTGCCGACCGCGTCGCTGCCGAACTGGACCAGGTGCTCGGTGAACGCGCCGCGCCCGACTACGGCGACCTGCGGCGGCTCACGTATCTGGACATGGTGCTCAAGGAGTCGATGCGCCTGTTCCCGCCGGGACAGTACGGCGCGCGCGAGACAACCGAGGACCTGGTTCTCGGACCCTACGAGATCCCCGCCGGGACGACGGTGTTCTATCCGTTCTGGGCCGTGCACCTGAACCCCGCACACTGGCCGGAGCCGGAACGGTTCGACCCCGAGCGGTTCACGCCGCAGGAGGCGGCCAAGCGACCTCGGCTCGCGTACGTCCCCTTCGGGATCGGGCCGCGCAGCTGCGAGGGTGCCGCCCTGGCCACCGTCGAGGCCCAGCTCGTCCTGGCCGTCCTCCTCAAGCGCCTGCGCTTCCGGCCCGCGCCGGGGCACGAGGTGACACCGGTGGAACGGTTCGTGCTGTGGGCACGGGACGGGATCCGCATGACGGTGCGGCCACGACACCTCCAGGCCCGGTCCGTGCGGGGACGGGGCGGCCCGGCGCGGTGATCTCCGCCGAGACGGGGCTCCACCGGGACGGGGCTCCACCGGGACGGAGCCCCGTTCGTCCTCTCAGCCGAATCGCAGGATGCGTGGGGCGAACGTGCCCTCGGGGCCGGCGGCGCGGCCGACCGACCACATCGTCGCTGTGCCCGGCACCGGCGCCGGCCGCAGCGTCGAGGAGTCGCCCTCCCCGGCCACCTCCGGTTCGCTGTACTCGGTGAACGACTGCCCGTTCCAGGCGAGGAAGTCCGGCCCGGGGACGAACGGCGGATAGCTGCCCGGCGGGCCCCACTTCAGCGAGCGGGCCACCGAGACCCAGACCGGCGCGCCGGAAGCGGCGGGCGCCAGTGAGGTGATCGAGCCGAAGTCGGTGGGCACGGCCACCCGGTTCCATGCCTGCCCGTCGAAGCGGACCAGCAGGGGCGGAATCGGCTTGCCGACGGGGCCGCCGACGAACCCGGCCGTGCCACCCGCCCACACCTCCGTCGACGAGACAGCCAGCACACTGCTCACGGCCGACCGCGGGAACCCGTTCACGACCGTCTGCTGCCATGACTGCCCGTTCCAGTGCGACACCGCCGCACCGGATTCGGTGGCGCCCGCGGCCCAGACGTCGTCGGCCGCCCGGACGTGCAGGCCGTACACGGCTCCCGGCGGCACCGGGACGTCCTGCCAGCCCCGCCCGTCCCAGCGCAGCAATGCCTGCGCGCCGTCCCGCGACCCGATCAGCCAGGTCTCACCGCCGCCTGCGACGGCCTTGCTCAGTACGACGCCGCGCGGCGCCCGGCTCTCGTGCCAGGCGACGCCGTTGGAGCGGAGCAAGCGGGCGCCGCCCCCCGAGTCGCGGCCGACAGCCCACAGGGCGGTCGGTGAGGTCGCGGCGACGGACAGCAGCTCTCCCTGCCAGCCGACGCCGGGCAGGTGCTGGCGCTTCCATGCGGTCCCGTCCCAGCGCAGCACCAGGGGGAAGCCCGGCGCCTCGCGGCCGACGGCGTCGGCACCGACCGCCCACGCACGGCTCGGCCCGAACGCCACGGCCTCGTTCAGCCCGGCCTGGGGGCGTACTTGTGCCGGGACCGGAACGTGCTGCCAGGACGGGGTCTCCGCCGCGGCTGCGGGTACGAGGGTCATGGCGGCAGCGAGGGCCGCTACGAGAAGTCTGCGTGCCATGGTCAGCCTCCCAGCCGTTCGCTCATCAGGTTGGGCTTCGAGCCGTAGATCTCGACGGTTCCGAAGGACAGCAGCGCGGAGCCGGCCTTCGCCAGTGCACGCGGTTTGACGTCGATCGCGTTCGTGCGCCCTGGTCCGTGGTGCAAGGTGGTGCGGGGGCCGTCCACCCGTGCGTACTTCGACCGGAACGCGCGGTCGCTGCGCACCGGCAGCCACAGCGCGCCGTCCGGGCCGCGCACCATGGCCTCGGTGTAGGCCTCGCCCAGCGGTGGGTAAGTGGTGCGCCAGGCATGCCCGTTGAAGGTCATCAGGTAGGTGCGGGACACGCCGTCGGTGTACTGGCTGCCGCCGATCGTGACCCGGCCGGAGGGTTCGAGCATGATCGTGTGTACGTTGCTGTTCGACGGCAGCGGCACCTTCGCGTCGCGCCACGCCGTGCCGTCCCAGCGCAGGACGGTGGCCCCGGTGCTGGTGTCCGCCCAGGCCCAGGTGTCGGTGGCGGTACGTGCGGTGATCCCCATCAGAAACAGCACACCGTCCGGGGTGGACTGTGCGGTCCAGCCGGAACCGTCGTAGTGCAGCACCTTCAGCCCGGTGTCGTCCTCACCGACCACCCACGCGGCACCGGGTACGGCGGTGAAGTCCTGGTAGGTCCACAGGGTCTGCGGCAGCGGGACGGCGCTCCACCCGCCCGCCGACCGGCGCAGGATCTCTCCCACCCCCTCGCGGTTGTGGAAGATCCACACCTCCTCGCCCACGAACTGCACCTTGCCGAGCCAGCCCGGCTCACCGGCGCCGGGGAAGGTGGTGTCGCGGCTCCACGCCTTGCCGTCCCACCGGTACAACATCGGCCGCAGTCCATCAGCGGCGTGCTCGTACCCGGTCGCCCACGCCTCGCCCGGCCCACGGGCGGCGAGGTCCTTCACGGTCACGGGTGAGGCTGCCGCCGCCGGCACCGGCAGCGCCGACCAGCTCGGTTTCGCAGCCGCAGCCGCGGCCGGCGATACGGCCGCGGCAGGCGACAGCACCGCGGCACAGGCGATCAGAAGGCAGACAACAACCGTACGGAGACCGTTCACGAGACCCCCAGAGCCCGAAGGTCGCACAGGTTATGGCGTTCACCCGCACATGAACAGAGGGAGTACAGGCGATCACGGTGGGCGACCGGACGCACCACCCGAAGCACGAGGTGGGCCTACCTCGCCGCCTTTTTCTCATCCGGCAGGGGCCGGGCCGTCGACCGGCCCTTGCGTGCACGGGGGCTCACTGGCTGTCTTGCGTACGCCGCCGCGGCCCGGCCTCCGTGGAGGTGCGGGTCGCCACCAGCATCCGGCAACGTGGGGCGCCGTCCGGCCGCCGTCCGAGTTCCTCCAGGGCGTACAGCTCGACGCTGAAGCCCGCGGCGGACAGTTCGGCCGTGACGTCGCGGAGCCGGAAGCCGCGGTAGTACATGACGAACGGGGGCCGCCAAAGCGCGTTGCGCACCCTCATCACGGTGTCGAAACCGAGCATGGCGAGGTGTCCGAGTGAGCCGGGCGCGGCCGGGGCCGGCATCGGGAAGGCGAACCGGCCGCCGGGGCGGAGCACCGAGTGGACCTGCGCGAAGAGCGCGGGCCGCAGGGCGGGCAGGAAGTGTCCGAAGGCGCCGAAGCTCACCACCAGGTCAAAGACCGGGCCGAAGGGCAGCGCGAGCGCATCGCCTCGTACCCAGTGGGCGGGCCCGGGAGCCGCCGGACGTCGACGGGCCACGTCGAGCATCCCGGCGCTGATGTCCACCCCGGCCACCCGCTCGCGGCACACCTCCTGCAGTACCCCCGCCCCCGCGCCGGTGCCGCAGCACAGGTCGAGTCCGGTGTCGAAGGGCCCGAGACCGCGCAGGACCCGCGTCACAGGGGCGAGGACCGTGTCGGGGGTGCGGAAGGGGGTGTGGTCGAATGTGGGCGCGAGCAGGTCGTAGCCGTGCTCGACGGAGGAAAGTGCCTGGACGGCGAGCTCTCGGAGGGTGGGGCCCTGGGGTGCGAACATCGCGCCCAGCATAGGCCGCAGAGCCGCTCGGTGCCGGGATTCCCTCATCTGTGGTACGTTCCCCTCAGCACTTGTGTACGCCCCTTCTGTGGCGCCGGTGCTAGCCCCCTCTCCGGATCCGCGTTGATCCTCATGATCGCGTCTTCAATACCGGCGATCGGGAATCCTGGCGATCGAGCCTCATCCGCTTGCTTCTCCGGAACATCGCTCTTCTGCTCTCTCGCAGGGGTCCCTCCCCTGCGCTCTTCCCACCCGGGTTTTTGCGCCGTCCCTCCCGTGGACTGCGGCGCCGCCTCGGGTTTCCCACCGGCCGCGGGCCTTCCTGCCCGCCCCGCGCGGCCATCGCGCCCCGCCGTCTCGCCGGATCCCCTCCCCAAGCCCTGATCTTTCTCGCAGACACGTCCTCGAAAGGACCGATCCCTCATGACCACCACACTCGAAATCCCCCGCAGCACCTCGCCCGCCGCCCCACCCGCCGACCCGGCGGTCCAGGCCGCGGGCATCCTCGATGTCGCCGGAGGAGGCCACGGTTTCCTGCGCGGGACGACCCTCGAACCCACGCCGCACGACGTACAGGTTCCGGCCTCCCTCATCCGCCGACTCGGCCTGCGCAAGGGCGACTTGGTGAGCGGAGCCTGCGGCAGGCCGCACACGCTCGCCCAGGTCGACCTCGTGAACGGCGACCCGGCGCACGCGACGCGGCGGCGGCCCCACTTCCGCGACCTCACCCCGCTGCACCCGCGCGAGCGACTGCATCTGGAGAGCGCCGCGGGCGGCCTCGGACCTCGCGTCGTCGACCTGGTCGCCCCCGTCGGCAAAGGCCAGCGCGGGCTGATCGTCGCGCCGCCGAAGACCGGCAAGACCGTGCTGCTCCAGCAGCTCGCCGCGTCGGTCGCCGCCAACCACCCCGAAGCCCATCTCATGGTGGTGCTGCTGGACGAACGGCCCGAGGAAGTCACCGACATGCGCCGCAGCGTGCGGGGCGAGGTGTACGCCTCGACGTTCGACCGGCCCGCCAAGGCGCACATCGCGCTCGCCGAACTGGCCGTGGAGCGCGCCAAGCGCCTGGTCGAGGAGGGCCGCGACGTCGTGATCCTGCTCGACTCCCTGACCCGGCTGTGCCGGGCGCACAACAACGCCGCCTCGTCCGGCGGCCGTACGCTCAGC
>NZ_JBSGZD010000414.1:0-5259 GCF_053610825.1 Streptomyces sp. NPDC054863
CGCCGCCACTGTCGCCGTCAATCTGGTGGGCTGCAACGTCCACTCCGATCATGGGTGGGGGTGGGAGAGAGCTGTTCGTTGCTGCACGTGCAGATGTGTGCGTCGCCTTACCCGTACGTCACACGTGCTTCACACGTACGTCGCGAGTATGGGCGTGGACATGACGACTTGGGTCATCCCGGAAGGGCATACGACGGGCGTTATGGGCCCGGTGTCCTACGGGTGTCCTGCGGGTGGAGGCGCACCTCCGGGTAGTGCGCCGATGGCCCGTCCAGCAGCGGCGAGGGCCGTCCGCGCAGATGGGTGTCGGCGAACGCGGCGACGTACGCGCGGGTCAGTGCGGACGCGCGGTCGCCGTCGAGGTCCTGGAGGGGGAAGCCGAGCTGCTTGCCCAGCGACGCCACGTCGGTGAAGGAGAGGTGCTGCATGCCGTCCACGCTCAACCAGCGCCGCCAGCCCGTGAGTTCGGGCCACGTCTCGTCCCAGGTGCGCTCCGCGCCGGGGACGTGTTCCTGGTCGCCGAGCATCAGGTACGGCCGGTTCAGCGGGATGTCGTTGGGGAAGTGGAAGTTGCCGTCGATGTTCATCCCGGCCCGGATGCGCGGATCCCGCAGCATGGCCGGAACCGTACTGAAGCCGCCCGCCGAGTGCCCGACCATCGCGATGCGGGAGCTGTCGATGCGCACTCCACTGCGCAACTCGCCCCTGCTGCCGGTGAGTTGATCGAGCACGAAGGACACGTCCGCGGCGCGCACGGCGCCCAGCTTCGGGAACTCGCCGTTCGACGCCTCGCAGTGGGTGGTGTGCCCGTCGGGGAAGGTGATGCCGTTGGCCTCGTGGTTGTGGCCGATGCCCGCGACGGCGTAGCCGCGGCTCGCCAGCTCCTCGGCCGCTCCCGACAGCGTGGCGCGGGGCATGCCGAAGCCCGGCGACAGCACCACCAGGGGAAGCCCGGCACGGGTGCGCAGCGCCTCGGCGCCGGTGGTGGAGTGCGTGACGACGGTGCTCAGGACCTCGGGATCCAGGGCGTAGCCACTGGCCTTGATGTACGAGGTGGACTCGGCGGCGGTCAGGTACGGGGCGGCGGTGCCCGACGGACGCTGTGCGGGATACCAGAGCGAGACCATCAACTCCCTCTTCCCGGTGGGCACCCAGGGGTCCGTGCGGCGCGCGTCCGTCAGGTGGAGTGCGGTCAGCCCGACCGGGGCGGTGCCGGTGGGGCGCATCAACTCCAGGGCCCGGTACGGGCTTCGACCCGGCGGACGGTCCGCCGATGCGGTACCGGCGCCGAGTCCGGCGAAGACCGTCGCGGCTGCTGCGGTGCTGGTCAGGAAGGTGCGTCGTCTCATGCGGGGAACGCTACGAAGCCGGGGCGCCGGTGGCATCGGCCCGGGGGTGTACGGGGGAGGGGCGCTGCATCCGGGGGACTACCTCCCTGGGGTGAGGCGGACCGTGAGCAGTCGGCAGCGCGGCACTCGACCTCTCCCGCAGCGACCGGTTCACCGGTGCGGTGCTCGACATCGACGACGCGGTGGCCGCGACCGCGCGGGCCCGGCGCTGGTTCCCGCAGGTCAGAGACCCAGCCAGACGTACGCCGCCTGCGCGGTGAAGGCGTCGTGGCCGCCCCGGAAGAGCAGGTCGGCCGTACCGAACGCCGGATCGCTCTCGCTTCCCCGTACGTACGGAATCGCCGCGCACCGCATCCCCGCAGCGAACGCGGCGGTCACTCCCGGCGCCGCGTCCTCGAACACCGCGCAGTAGCCGGGCTCGGCCGACAGCAGGGCCGCGGCCCGCAGGAAGACGTCCGGGGCGGGCTTGCCGTGCGCCACCTCCTCCGCGGAGACGACCACCGTGCCCGCCGCCTCGCCCAGGTACCCGTCCAGGCCCGTCCCCGTCAGCACCGCCTCGATGGCCGCCCGGGAGGAACCGGACGCCACGGCCATCGGCACTCCCTCCGTGTGCAGCCGCTCCACGAGCTTCCGCATCTCCGGGTAGACCTCGGTCGAGGCACGGGCCGGCTCCAGGTACAGGCGGTTGTACTCGGCCAGCAGCGCGTCGAGGTCCCTCTCGATCCCGTACCTCTCCCGCAGGATCTCCAGCGTCTCGCGCGTCCCGATCCCGACGAAGCGGGCGTTCTCCTCCCAGGTGAACTCCGGCACGCCGTGCTGCGCGAGGAGCCTGCGCCCGGCCTCGTAGTAGTTCGGCTCGCTGTCCACCAACGTGCCGTCGAGATCGAAGATGACCGAAAGGGGGCGCGGAGTGCTCATGGAGCCAGCATGAGGCATCCGGATCAACGGGCACCGACCGCCTTCGTCAACGGGCTCCGGCGGCCCTGCCGATCGCCTCCACCAGCGGCAGCAGCCGGTGCGGCACCCGCTCCCGCAACGCCACCTCCGTACGCGTCCTGACCACCCCCGGTACCTGGATCAGCCGCTGGATGACGTCCTCCAGGTGCCCGGCGTCGCGCGCCACCACCCGGGTCATCAGGTCGCCGCCGCCCGTGATCGAGAACGCCTCGACGATCTCCGGCACCCCGGCGAGCGCGTCCCCCACCTCGTCCAGGTGCCCCTGCATGACCTCGACGTGCACGAACGCCAGCACCGGATGTCCCAGCGCGGCGGGGGACAGGGCAGGCCCCGTGCCGGTGATCACGCCCTCCCGCTCCAGCCGGTCGAGCCGCGCCTGGAGGGTGCCGCGCGCAATACCCAGGATTCGTGCGTACTCGCGCACGCTCGTGCGGGGCTGCTCGATCAGCAGTCGCAGAATGCGGGTGTCGAGCTCATCCACTGACATGTCGCCTCATCATGGTCCGTCGGCCTCCTCCTGGCACTCTGGTGGCGCTCCACGCTGTACCAATGGCACAGCTTAAACGAGCCAGGTTGAGCCAGATGGTGTCCGGATGTTGAAATGGCCGAGTCGATGGCGCTGCGGATCTCGCGGCGCCATTTTTGTGCGGACGAACAGGTGGGAGACCAGAGGAGTGGCAAGGGTGTGGAAGAGGGCGTTCGTGGCACCGGACCCGGGCAGGGTGCGGCTGCGCAGCGGGCTCCGTGCCGTACTGGGCATCGGGCTGGCCGTCACCCTCTCGGGACTGGTCGGACATTCGCTGGTCGCGGCGATCACCGCCGGGCTCGCCGCGCTGCTCGCGCTCTTCACGGTCGCCGACACCACCGTCCGCAAACAGGCGGTCACCACCGCGCTGCTGCCCGTCGTCGGGTTCCCGGTCCTGGCACTGGCGACGTCGCTCCACGACCACGCCCTGCTGCGGGACGGGGCGTTCCTCGTCGTGGTGGGCGCGGGGGTGTACGCCAGGAAGTGGGGGCCCCGGGGGCACGCCCTGGGGATCTTCGGGTTCATGACCTTCTTCATGACGCAGTTCCTGCACGCCGTCCCCGCGCAGCTGCCGGAGCTGTACACCGCCATCGCCCTCGCGCTGCTCGCCTCCTCGACGGTGCGATTCGGCCTCTGGTGCTACGAGAGGCGCCTGCCGCCGCCCGTCCTTCCCGTCGCGGCACCGGGGCGGCGGCTGTCCCGGGTGACCACCCGGCAGGCGGTCCAGGCGACGGTGGCCTCGGCGATCGCCCTGGGGGTGGGCCAGTACCTGTCCGAGGAGCGCTGGTACTGGGCCGTCGGCACCGTCTGGTGGATCTTCGTGAACACGGCCTCGCGCGGGGAGACCCTCGTACGCGGCTTCCGCCGGGTGGCCGGCACCCTCACGGGCATCGTCATCGGCCTGATCGTCGCGGTGGAACTGGACGGCGCACCCGTCCCCACCGCCGTCCTGGTGGCGCTCTGCGTCTTCGGGATCTTCTACACCGCGGCCGTCTCGTACACCTGGATGATGCTGGCGGTGACCCTGATGGCCGGCCTGCTCTACGGGCTCCTGGGCGTCCTGGACCACGGCCTCCTCGTCCTGCGTCTCGCCGAGACGGGCGCGGGCGCCGCCGGGGTGGTCGTCGCGGTGCTGCTCGTACTCCCCGTCACCACCCACTCGACCACCAACGCATGGGTGCACCGCGCCGTGCAGTGCGTGCACACCTGCACGGCCGAAGCCGCGGCCCGGCTCGCGGGAGAGCCGGATGCGAACCCCGCCCTGAGCGTGGCGGAACTGGAACTCCTGCTGGGACGCGTCCGGCTCTCGCTCGCCCCGCTCGTACACCCCCTGAGCCCGCTGCGGGGACGCAAGGCCCGGGCGCGCCAGGTGCTCGCCCTGCTCGACGACTGCGTCCGCGAGGTGCGCGCGCTCGCGGGCATCGCCGCCGACCGGGAGGCGTCCCACGACGCACGCCTGACCGCGGCCTGCTGGCGGGTGGAACGAGCGGTCGAAGCACTCGTCAACCCCGAGCACGCGCACGCGGGTACGGAAGCCGTTCCCGGTGTGGAGCACGCGGCCGGAGCGCCGGCGCTGGGACACCTGCACGCCATCGAGCACGCACTGGGTCAGCTGGCCGCGCCCCTCAGCGGGCAGCCGCGCCCCTCATCTGCGGGCAATTGCTGATCCGGACAGGTGCTGGGTGCTCTGGAGGGGGCGCTCATGGTCCGGACTGCGCCCCTGTGCACTTCTCCGCGCTCCCGGTGGGGCACTGTCCAACCGGGTGATCGGCGTACATCGGGGGTAAACCCGGCGGCATCATGCGGGGGAACGCCCCGGCCGGACGCACATCCGGGGCGTGAATCTTCGATGCCTGGGGATGCGAGCAGGATGCGCGATGACCTTGAGCGAGCCGCCGGACCGATGCCAGGGCCGATGTCAGGGCCGATGTCGGGTCCGGCACCTGGCCCGATGTCGGAGCCGATACCCGGTCCGACACCCGGTCCGGCACCAGGACTGATCCCCGGTCTGATCCCCGGCCCGGCTCGCGGGGCGGACCGCAGGCCGACTCCCGGATCGCCCCGATGGCCGGTTCCCGGCCCCGAGGCCCCGCCCGCGGCCGGAACTCCGTTTGCCGCCACGGCGGAACCGCCGGGAACAACGGGCGCGGCGCCATCGTGGGGTACGACGGCGATGCCGGAAACGCCAGGTACGACGGCGACGCCGGAAACGCCAGGGGCGACGGCGGGACCGGCGGGAGGGCACGGTGAGGCGCGTCCTCCCGGCGCGGCCGACGGCCCCGGGGCGGGCAGGCCCGACCCGGCCGGCCCCATCGCGTGGTTCGGGCCCCCCGTCGCCGGTCCCACGACAGCCGACGGCCCGCCCGCGGGCGGGGCCCCGGAGCCCGCCGGCCCCGGCGGATGGTTCGGCCCGACCGGCCCCACAGC
>NZ_JBSGZD010000415.1:0-5238 GCF_053610825.1 Streptomyces sp. NPDC054863
TCGACCCCGACAGCGCACGGGCGGTTGAAGTGCTGCGCGGCTTCCGCTCGCGCGGGTACCGGCGCAGCACGGGCTGCGGGCCCGGGCTGCCGGATCTGCGGCGGCCGGGGCCGGGCGGGTGTCGCTCCGGATGCGCCCGCGGGTCTATGCCTCCGAGGTCCGCTGCCACGGGCGGCACAGTCCCACGAAGCACCCCACGGCGAGCAGCGCGCACACCAGCTGGACGACGGCCATCGGGACCGCGGTGGCCTCGCCCGCGATGCCGACCAGCGGCGAGGCGATCGCACCGACCAGGAACGAGGTCGTGCCGAGCAGCGCGGAAGCGGAGCCCGCCGCGTGGGGGGTGCGCATCAGGGCCTGGGTGTTGGTGCTGGGCATGATCAGACCCATCGCCGACATGAGCACGAACAGAGCGGCGGCCACCGGCCACAGTCCGACCTCCCCGAACACCCCGCTCGTCATCAGCAGCAGGGCGACGGCGGCGAGGGTGACGACGGCGAGGCCGAAGGCCAGCACCTTGTCGAGGCGGACCCGGCCCACCAGGATCTTGCCGTTGATCTGGCCGACGACGATCAGGCCGACGGAGTTGACGCCGAAGAGCAGGCTGAAGGTCTGCGCGGACGCGCCGTAGATCTCCTGCACGACGAACGGCGAGGCGCTGATGTACGCGAAGAGGACGGCGAAGGCGAGACCGCCGGTGATCATGTAGCCGGTGAAGACGCGGTCGGCGAGGAGCCCCTTCATGGTGCGCAGGGCCTCCCCGACACCGCCGGTGTGCCGCCGCTCCTGCGGCAGGGTCTCGTGCAGCCACTTCCACACCACGAGGGTGAGCAGGACGCCCACGCCCGTCAGTACGTAGAAGATGCCGCGCCAGTCGGTCAGCCGGAGCACCTGCCCGCCGATGACGGGCGCGATGACCGGGGCGACGCCGGAGATCAGCATCAGGGTGGAGAAGAACCTCGCCATCTCCACGCCGTCGTACATGTCACGGACCACGGCCCGGGCGATGACGATTCCGGCGGCGCCCGCCAGGCCCTGCAACAGGCGGAAGGCGATGAGGAGTTCGGCGTTCGGCGCGAGCGCGCAGATGGCGGTCGCGAGGACGTACACGACCATGCCGACGAGCAGCGGGCGCCGCCGCCCGAGCTTGTCGCTGAGCGGGCCGACGACGAGCTGGCCGAGCGCCATGCCGGCGAGGCAGGCGGTCAGGGTGAGCTGGACGGTCGCGGCGGGCGAGCTGAGCGCCTTGGTGACCTCGGGCAGCGCCGGGAGGTACATGTCCATGGACAGCGGCGGCAGCGCGGTGAGCCCGCCGAGGACGAGCGTGACGAGAAGGCTGGTGCGGCGGACTGCGGTGGAGGCGGGTGCGGCTGCTGCTGCCGCCGTCGCCGACTCGGCCGCGGCGGAGGCTTCCGCGCCCGCCGAGGGTATGTGGTCCTGTCCTGCTCCCGCTGCTGCTGTCCTGCTGCCGCTGTCCGGCATCATCACTCCCACTTTGTTGAATACCGACCTATGCTCTCAGCTCGTCCGGAGTGGTAGGAACTGGCTTTCCGTGCGGGAGCGGCGGGAGCGAAGGGCGGGGCGGATGAGCAGCGGATCCATACGCTGGGGAGTACTGGCCACGGGCGCGATCGCCTCGGCGTTCACCGCCGAGCTGAAGAAGATGCCGGACGCGGAGGTCGTCGCGGTCGCGTCCCGTACGCCGGAACGCGCGAAGGCCTTCGCGGAGCAGTTCGGCATCCCCCGTCCGTACGGGAGTGGGGCGGAGCTGGCCGCCGACGACGACATCGACGTCGTCTACGTGGCCGGACCTCACTCGGCGCACCGGGCGGCAGCCGGGATGTGCCTGGAGGCGGGCCGCGCGGTCCTCTGCGAGAAGTCCTTCACCCTGAACGCCCCCGAGGCGGCGGAGCTGATCGCCCTCGCCGCCACCCACGACCGCTTCCTGATGGAAGCGATGTGGATGTACTGCAACCCCCTGATCCAGCGGCTGGCCGCGCTCGTCAAGGACGGCGCGATCGGCGAGGTCAGGACGGTCCAGGCCGACTTCGGCATCCCCGGCCCCTTCGCCGCCGGCCACCGGCTGCGCGACCCCGCCCAGGGCGGCGGCGCCGTGCTCGACCTGGGCGTCTACCCGGTGTCGTTCGCGCACCTGCTCCTGGGCGAGCCCGGCTCCGTGCAGGCGACGGCCCACCTCTCCCCCGAGGGCGTCGACCTGAACACCGGCATCCTGCTCGGCTGGCCGGACTCGGGTGCGCTGGCGACCCTGTCCTGCTCGGTCACCGCCGCAACCCCGGTCGTCGCGTCCGTCACCGGCACGAAGGGCCGCATCGAGGTTCCGCACGGCTTCTTCTTCCCGGAGCGCTTCACGCTGCACCGCGACGGCCACGACCCCCAGGAGGTCGTCGCCGCCGGCGGCGTCCCGCACGACAGCCTGCGCCACGAGGCGGCCGAGGTGATGCGCTGCCTGCGCGCGGGCGAGAAGGAGTCCCCGCTCGTGCCGCTGGACGGCAGCCTGGCGGTGATGCGGACGCTGGACGCGGTACGGGAGCGGATCGGTGTCCGCTATCCGCAGGAGCGGTGAGCGGCATGGGCCGGTGCGTGGGTGCTGGTCACGCCCGAAGCCCATCCCCGAGGAACGGCCCCAGCTTGTCGCGTACACGTCCACCACATGGCGGACAGATGAGTTCCTGTGCGGCGGGTGTGACTACCCTCCCTGCCCATGAGCACTCAGAAGATCGCGGTGGTGACAGGGGCGGGCTCCGGCATCGGCCGGGCGGTGGCGGTGGAGCTGGCCGCGTCCGGCTGGTCGGTGGCGCTGGCGGGCCGCCGCGCGGAGCCCCTCGCGGAGACGGCGGAACTGGCGGGCGCCGACACACTGGCCGTCCCGACGGACGTCGCGGACCCCGAGGCGGTGACGGCGCTCTTCACGGCGGTACGGGAGCGGTACGGGCGCCTGGACCTGCTCTTCAACAACGCGGGAACGTTCGGCCCCGGCTCCACCCCCACCGAGCAACTCGCCTACTGCGACTGGCAGTCGGTGGTCCAGGTGAACGTCACCGGCGCGTTTCTCTGCGCGCAGGCGGCGTACCGCCAGATGAAGGAGCAGTCCCCGCAGGGCGGCCGGATCATCAACAACGGCTCGATCTCGGCCCACGCGCCACGCCCGCACTCGGTCGCCTACACGACCACCAAGCACGCGATGACGGGCCTGACCAAGTCACTCTCCCTGGACGGCCGCCCGTACCGGATCGCGGTGAGCCAGATCGACATCGGCAACGCGGCGACGGACATGACGGAACGCATGCGGACGGGAATCCTCCAGGCCAACGGCCGGTTGGCGGTGGAGCCCGTGATGGACGTACGGGAGGTGGCCACGACGGTCCGGCACATGGCGGACCTCCCCCTGGAGGCGAACGTGCAGTTCGCGACGGTCATGGCGACGGCGATGCCGTACGTGGGGCGGGGGTAGGGCGATCACGGCGCGGGCGGCCACCAGGGCGTGCGGTCCGCGCGGACGGCCACCAGGGCGTGCGGTCCGCGCCGGCGGGCCACAGGTGAGCACGTCAGGGGCGCGGGGGACTGGACGGCCGGCCACGACGCACCCGCACGATGTCCCAACACCAGCCCCCCGCCCCGGGAATGCGCCCCGCCCCCCGGCAGTTGCTTGCAGCATGACTGCGAAGACCAGCCCCGAAATCCTCCGCTACACCGCCTTCTCCGCCGACCCCGCCGGCGGCAATCCCGCCGGAGTCGTACTGGACGCGTCCGCCCTCACCGACGCCGGCATGCTCGCCATCGCCGCCGACCTCGGCTACAGCGAAACCGCGTTCCTGATCCCGGCCGACGGCCGGCACACCTACACCGTCCGCTACTTCAGCCCCAAGGCCGAAGTCCCCTTCTGCGGCCACGCCACCGTCGCGACCGCCGTCGCACTGGGTGAGCGTCTCGGCCCGGTCGACCTCACCTTCGAGACGAAGGCCGGCACGGTCCCGGTGGCCGTCACCACGGCTCCCGGCAGCACCCCCCGCGCCGTCCTCACCAGCGTCGAGCCCCACACCGAGCCCGCCCCGGAGGCGGACGTCGCCGAAGCCCTGGCCGCCCTCGACTGGGCCGCCGCCGACCTGGACCCCGCCATCCCGCCCCGGATCGCCTACGCAGGCGCCCGCCACCTCGTCCTGGCCGCGGCCACCCGCGCCCGCCTGGCCGACCTGTCGTACGACTTCGAGCGCCTGGCAGCGCTCATGCACCGCCTCGACCTGACCACGGTCCAGCTCGTGCACCGCACCTCGGACACGGTCTTCCACGTCCGCAACCCGTTCCCGGTCGGCGGCGTGGTCGAGGACCCGGCGACGGGCGCCGCGGCAGCCGCCTTCGGCGCGTACGCGCGCGAACTGGGCCTGGTGGCCGCCGACTCGACCCTCACCCTCCACCAGGGCGACGACCTGGGCCGCCCCGGCGTCCTCACCGTCGAGCTCCGCGCGGGCGACTCCCGCGTCCGGGTCGGCGGCACGGGAGCCCGCATCACCGGCCCGGCCGTCTGAGCGCCTACGCCTGCCCCGTCTCGAAGCGCGACACCTTCCCGCCGTCCACCACGAACCGCCACGCGGTCCGCATCGAGCCCCAGGTGTCGTTCCGGTAGTCGACGACGAGCGCGAGCCCGTCGTCCGACGCCGACTCGATGTCCATGTGTCCGCCCGAGGAGAAGATCTCCTTGTCGGTCCACTCCTCGACGTTCCGGTCCGTACCGTCGTCGGACATGGTCGCGCCGGGCGTGAGCAGCGCGTGGAAAGCGGCCCTGTCACCGTTGTTCACGGCGGTGACGAAGGCCTGCACGGTGGGTTCGCTGAGCTGGTCGACAGGTACGGCCATGGCGCTGCTCTCCTCGCTGTGGGGCCCGGGCTGCTCCCGGGCCTCCCAGCCTGCCCCGCCCCGCACCGCCCCGCACATCGGCGACCACCCTCACCTGGGCGCCGGGTGGGCGCGCCCATGATCTGAAGTGGCCTCTGACCAGGGGGAACGCTTTTCCGTCCAACTATGCACTCGATGTATACACGTCGTGTACAGTCCTGCGCATGTCCACCACCGACCGTCCGGACCGGCCCACCACGGAGATACGACGATGAGCAAGACCCCCGCAGGTTCCCTCCTCACCGCCACCGGCCTGCACAAGGCGTACGGCACGACCCCCGCCCTCGACGGCGCGGACTTCTCCATCCACCCCGGCGAGGTCGTCGC
>NZ_JBSGZD010000416.1:0-5216 GCF_053610825.1 Streptomyces sp. NPDC054863
CTCCTGGAGGGCGGCGGACCGCTCCTCCTGCTCTGCTGCCACCCGCTCGCCGTCCTCGGCCGCGCTGTGCAGCGCGCGTACGAGGTCGATGGCGGCGGTGGCCCGGGCGGCGAGCGCGGGGGCCGCGTCGCGCTCGGCGTCGCGGATGGCGACGGCCACACGCGCGGAGCGGTCGGCGGCGGCGCGGTGGCGCAGTACCGCTTCGGCGGCCTGCCAGGCGGAGTGCAGGGTGCGGGCGTCGGCGAGCTCGCGGCGCTGGGCGGCGGCGCCCTTCTCGGCGGCGGCGAGGGCCAGCGAGGCGTGCCGGTAGGCGAGTTCGGCGGAGATCAGCGCGCTGTGGCCGCGTGCGGTCTCGGCCTCGGTGACGGTGTGCGCGGCGGAGGCGACCTGCTGGGCGAGTTCTGCCGTACGGCCGCGTTCCTCGGCGGCGCGGGCGGACAGCCGCCGGGACAGGGTGCGGGTGCGCCGCTCCGCGCCGTTGTGGATGTCGCGGGCACGCCCCCGGGTGGCTGCGGCGTCGACGATGCGGCCGAGGAGGTCGACGGATCCTGCGGTGAAGTCGCGCTCGGCCATCAGCTCGGCGCGGCGGCCCAGTTTGTTGCCGAAGCCGTGGACGAGGTCGGCGAGGCCGTCGGTGTCGCGGGTGTCGGTGACGGCGCGCAGCAGGAGATCGGTGAAGTCGGAGTCCTTCTTCACCGCGAAGAGTCCTGCGGCCTCGCCCTCGTCCGCGTTCATCTCGCGCTGGTAGCGGAAGAGTTCGGGGTCGAGGCCGAGCTCGCCGAGGTGCTCGTTCCAGCGGTCGTGGATCTCTTCCCAGTGGATGTCGAGGTGCGGGTACGCCTTGCCCGCCTCGGTGATCGCGTCCCGGAAGCCCTTCATGGTGCGGCGGCGCCCCTGGGCGCCCGACGCTCCCTCAAGAGGGCGCCGTACGGCGGTGGACTCGGCGACCGGCAGTGAGTCGAGGCTCAGCCCGGGGCCCGGCCGGAAGGAGTACCAGGCCTCGGCGAACTTGCGGGGGTCGCCCGAGACCTGCCGCCCGCGCCACTCGCTGACCTTGCCGACGACGACGCACTCGCCGGTGAGGGTGTGCTGCCACTCCAGGGCGACGTGCCCGCAGTCGTCGGCGAGCAGGAACTTGCGGAGCACGCCGGAGCTGGCGCCGCCGAGGGTGTTGCGGTGGCCCGGCAGCATGACCGAGAAGATCAGCTTGAGGAGGACGGACTTGCCGCCGCCGTTCTCCAGGAAGAGGACGCCGGCGGGCGCGGGACGCCGGGGCGGTCCGACCGGCTCGACCTCGAAGAACTCGGCCTGGGCGGGGGGGGGGTGGGGCACGGGGGCGCCTACCCCGCGCAGGTCGAGCACGGTGTCGGCGTAGCGCGCACCTGCGGGTCCGATGGAGTAGAGGCGGACCCGGGACAACTCGTACATGGGGGCGGGCTCTCAGTCGTTGTCGCGGTGGATTTACGCGTGGAAGGGCAGGCCGGCGTCGGCTGCCAGGTCGAGGTCGTCGGCGTCGGACGGCGGCACGAGCGTCGCCGTGCCGTCCGTGACGGGGACGATGCCGAGTTCGAGCAGTTCGGCCATGGCGGCGCTGCCCGCCATGTCGCGGACCTGGAGCTGGTAGCGGGCGGTGGTGCGGTAGGAGCCGCCCGCGTCGTCGCCGGTGCGCTGCAGGAAGCCGGAGTCGGTGAGGAAGGCGGCGGCCTTGCCGACGATGCCGGTGGTGGAACCGGCGAGGCGGCGGGCGTCCTTGGTGGCGCCGGTGGCGCTGCGCCGGGAGTAGATCCGCCAGGCGGACTCCAGTCCCGGGGCCTCGGTGGCGGGGTCGGTGTTCTCCCCGGCCTCTTCGGCGCGCTCCTCCAGGCGGCGGCAGGCCTGCCGTACGAAGGCGTCGACGCCGTTGACGGTGAGCCGGCCGATGTACCCGTCGTCGGCGAGGTCCTCGGGGCGCGGGAAGGCCATGGCGGCGACGGCGAGGTGGGCGAGGCCGTGCAGGAAGCGGTCGGCGGACTCGGCCGACGCGCGGCGGGCGTAGTCGCCCATGCGGACGGCGAAGACGGAGTCCTCGTCGGCGGAGACGGCCATTCCGGCGCGCGTGGAGACTTCGAGCACGACGAGGCCGAGGCCGGTGGCGACGGCGTCGGCGAGCCGGGCGAAGGAGGCCTCTTCGCGGTAGCGGCGCAGCAGTTCGGCGTACTCGGCGTCGCGGGCGGGGAGCAGCTTGGGCTGGAGCCCGAAGGAGACCAGCCGGGCGGCGTCGGCCGCGTCGGCGGGGGTGATGGGGGCGGGAGCGGGGGGAGCCGTGTCGACGGGGTCGCTGCTCCACGCGGGGGGTTCGGCGTGGGGGTCGATCACGGGTGGTGCTCCTTGGCTTTGGTGGGGGGTACGGGGGTGGCGGGGGCCCTCGTGGGGGCGGGGTGTCGGGGTGGGGCCGCAGCGGCGGGTGCGACTCCGTCGGGGGCAGCCCCCTTGCCCGTCCGTTCCGCCTCCTTGGGGCGGCCCCGTCGCCCAAGGGGGCTGCGGAGCGCAAGGGGGCTGCGCCCCAGGTGTCTCATGACGCCTCCGCCCGTCCCGAGGCCATGCCCGCCGCGTCCAGCAGCGCGGTGCCCACGATGAGGTCGGCGCCGCCGAACTCCGGGTCGTCCAGCTGCATGCCGTCGTCGACCGCGAACAGCAGCCGCTCCTCGCCCTGCCGGTACGCGGTGCCGACGGGCGGGCTCGCGGCGTGCACGGCGAGCAGCGCGACCAGGTACGGCAAATCGGCGTCGCGCTTGCGGGCCTCGGCGAGCAGCCCGGACAGCCGCCGGGGTGCGTCGTGCGGGAGGTCGAGCAGCTCCATGGCGTCGGCGAGCTGCTCCTCGCTGAAGCGGCTGTCGTCCGGGGTGGCGATGAGGTCGGGCTCGGGCATCTCGGCGCCCAGGTGCTCGCGCTCCAGGGGCGGGGTGAGCAGTATGTCGACGAGGTCGCCGACCCGCACCGAGACGGGGGTGCGCAGGCCCGCGCCGTGGGCGAAGAAGGCGTCGGTGACGCGGACCGCCTCCTCAAGAGGCAGCGGCAGTACGGGCGCGACGAGCTGGCCGTACAGGTCGAGTCCGGAGTGCGCGGACGTCGGCGCGAACGCCTGGCGGTCCTGCTCGGCGCGGAACAGCGGTCCGGCCTCCAGGAGGCGGGACTGGAGCTGGGTGTGGCGGCGGATGCAGTCCTTGACGATGTCGACGAGCTCGGCGGCGCGGCGCTTCTGCTCGGGGTCCTCGGACTCGTCGCGGGCCTTGCGGATGTTGGTGAGGATCGCGTTCTCGTGGCGGTAGCGGTCGGCGACGTGGTCGAGGGCCTCGGCGATCATGTCGGGGACGGCGTGGAGCCAGTCGACCGCGCGGACGTTGCGCCGGGTGGCTTCGAGGGTGCGGCGCAGCGTCTCGGCGTACTGGACGGTGCGGTAGCGGGCCTGCTCGGCGGCGAGCTGGGCGTCGGCGAGGCGGCCCCGGCTGATCAGGACCTCCAGCTTGACCTCGGCGGCGATCTGGGCGCTGGTGACATCGGTGTCCAGGGCGCCGACGAGTACGTTGACCGCTTCGTCGGTGGTGCGCAGGAAGACCCCGCCGCCGTATCCGGCGACTTCCTCGACGAGCTTGAAGTCGTAGTCACGGCGGGTGTACACACCATCGGTGCCGAAGGTGCCGTAGACGGCGCGGAAGCCGCGGTCGACGCTGCCGACGTTGATCAGGTTCTCCAGGACCCAGCGGGCGACGCGCTCGTGCTCGGCGGCCGGGCGGCGGGGGGCCTGGGCGGCCACGCGCGGCAGCAGCCGGGAGACGAGTCGCTCGTGGTCGGCGCCGGTGTCGAAGTCCATGTTGAGCGTGATCAGGTCGATGGCGGCGAGGGCGACCTCGGCCATCGCGTAGACCGTGTACTCGCCCGCGAGGTTCGCCTTGCGCACGTCGAGGTCGTGCAGCGGGGCGGTGCAGGCGAGCGCACGAAGGCGCCGCGCGAGCCCTTCGTCGGCGGCCGGGCCCTGGGCGGGCCGCGGCCCCGCGCTGAGCTGGGGCGGAACGAATTCCGTCGAGGCAGGCGAAGTCACGTGGCACAGATTAGGTCCTCGCACTGACAACGGTCGAAACGGCCCAGATGGGAACGCTTGCCCCGGGGGTGGCAGCCCGCTCACGGAGCCCGGCCCGAGGGCCGCCGGGGTCGGGCCCGGGGCACTCGGAAACAGCAGCGGGCCGCATTCGGGAACAGCCGTGGGAGGCGCTCGGGAACGGCCGCGGGAGACGCTCGGGAACGGCCACGGGCGGCAGCGGGAACAGCCCTGCCGGACGCTCGGGAACAGCCCTGCCGGACGCTCGGGACCTGCCGTGCCGGACGCTCAGAACCTGCCGCGGGTGGGGACGCTCGGGGTCCAGTTGCCGCTCCCGATGCATGCGGCGTACAGGTCGACGAGCAGGCCGCGCGAGTCGTCGAGGTAGTCCGCCAGGAGGCCCTCGGCGCGCACGCGGTCGCCGGCGGCCAGCGCGGCCACGATCTCCCGGTTCCGTACGAGGTAGGGCTGGTGCAGCCGCTGCGGGTCGGACACCACGTGGAAGGCCAGCCGCAGTTCGGCGAGGACGCCGCGCATCAGCTCGTCGGTGCGGGGGCTGCCGGCGAGGGCGACCAGCTCGCGGTGGAAGTGGATGTTGGCGGTGGACACGCGCGGCCAGTCGCCGGCGGCTGCGGCCTTCTCGCCCCCGGTGACCACGGTGTCGAGCGCCTCGACCGCGAAGGGGGGCGCGGCGAGGTTGCGTACGACCGCGCACTCCACGAGGCGGCGGGTGCGGTAGATGTCCTCGACGTCCGCCACGGCGAGCACCCTGACGAAGACGCCCCGGTTGAGCTCGTGGACGAGCAGCCGCTCGTGGGTGAGCAGCCGGAACGACTCGCGCAGGGTGTTGCGGGAGACGCCGAGCGCCTTGCCGATGCTGTCCTCGGAGAGCCGTTCCCCGGGCGGGAAGAAACCCTCGGCGATGCGGGTGCGCAGGATGTCCGCGACCCGTTCCGCCGTGCTGGTGCGTCCCAGCAGCAGGCGGTCGTCCGCCAGCCCGCCGACTTCGGCCCCCGTCGTCACCACAGCACCCCAACTCCTCGGCCCGGAGCGCGCGTCCGGCTGTGCCGCCCATCGTAGAAGCAGTACGCACCACAAGATCGCGGAGGAGGGTGTCGCCGGGGAGGGCGGTGTGCCCGGG
>NZ_JBSGZD010000417.1:0-5207 GCF_053610825.1 Streptomyces sp. NPDC054863
GGCACACACTCGGTGTGCCGGAGCCCCGCGGCTCTTGCGCTGTACTTCTCCAGTGCCCTTCCGTCCTGAGACGTCAGGCGGACTTGCGGCTGTCCCGCGGATGCACCGCGATGTTCATGGCGCCGGAACGCAGTACCGCGAGCCTTTCGGCCAGGACCTCTTCGAGTTCCTCGCGGGTGCGCCGCTCCATGAGCATGTCCCAGTGCGTGCGCGCGGGCTTGCCCTTCTTCTCCTCCGGCCCATCGCCGTCCACCAGGAGTGCCTGGGTCCCGCAGACCTTGCACTCCCACTCCGGCGGAATTTCCGCTTCCACGGAGAAGGGCATCTCAAAGCGATGACCCTTCTCACATGCGTACTCCACCGCCTGGCGCGGGGCCAGATCGATGCCGCGGTCCGTCTCGTAGCTGGTAACCACGAGCCGCGTACCGCGGAGAGCTCGCTCACTCATGAATCGTGCCTCCCGGGCTTGTCGCCCACAGGACAGGTATTTGTCGCTGTCGTCGTCATCCGGTCAACGTCCGGTCGGCGGTAAAGATTCCCGTTGCGGGTCAGTGCGTCGCCCGTCGTGCCGCCCCTTGTTGTACCCACCAGTGACCGCTTTGTCACATCTGACAGCAGATGTCACCCAGTCTTTTTCCTGCACGAGTGCGCAGTAACGGTCCGCCTGGCAGGCCAAAGGCGTACACTACCGGCCTTTTACTTCAAGGTCTAAATTCTTTCCGGTACGGGGTTTCCCGCCGCCGCTACGGCCTCCCTCACAGGTACCCGCGCGAGCAGGATGAATCCCACCGCGAAGAAGATCACGAGCGAGACGATCGCGTCCCGGTAACTGCCGGTGAGCTGGAAGGCGAGGCCGAATACCAGCGGCCCCAGCCAGCTCATGCCGCGGTCGCTCATCTCGTACGCCGAAAAGTACTCGGCCTCCTTGCCGCGCGGCACCATGTGCGAGAACAGCGACCGGGAGAGCGCCTGGCTGCCGCCGAGCACCAGCCCGATCGCGGCGGCGAGCAGGAAGAACCCGACGGGCGCGCCGGCCGGCAGGAAGAAGCCCACGCCGATCGTCCCCGTCCACGCGACGAGAGACCCGAGAATGGTCCGCTTCGCGCCGTACCGCTGGGCCAGACGCCCCATTCCCAGCGCCCCGAAGACGGCGAGCACCTGGACCAGCAGGATGGCGACGATGAGGGTCGTCTGGTCGAGCTCCAGCTCCTGCGAGCCGTAGACCGACGCCTGGGAGATCACCGTCTGGACGCCGTCGTTGTAGACCAGATAGGCGAGCAGGAACGACAGCGTGAGCGGATGCCGACGCATGTCCTTGAGCGTGGCGATCAGCTGCCGCCAGCCCTGTCCCATGGTGGGCCGGGCGCCGTCCGTCGCCACTTCGCGGTCGCGCAGCCGCCGCAGTGGAACGATCGCGAAGGCGCCCCACCACAGCCCCGCCGACGCCAGGCAGATCCGTACCGCCGTCGCCTCGGTCACGCCGAAGCTGTCGTGCCCGGTGTAGAGCACCAGATTCAGTACGAGGACGAACGCACCCGAGGTGTAGCCGAAGGCCCATCCTCTTGAGGAGACCTTGTCGCGCTCCTCCGGCTCGGCGATCTGCGGCAGGTAGGCGTTGTAGAGCGCCATCGAGACGGACAGCGAGGCGTTCGCGACGATCAGCAGCAGGGCGCCCAGCACATAGCGGTCGCCGTCCAGGAAGAACATGCCGGCCGTCGCGGTCGCCCCCAGGTAGGCGGCTGCGGCGAGCAGCGGCTTCTTGCGGCCCGTCCGGTCGGCGACCGCACCCACCATGGGCATCAGCAGGACGGCGAAGACCACCGACAGGGACACCGTGTACGCGAACACGGAGCCCGCCCGGACCGGAATGCCCAGCGGGTGGACGAAGCCCTCGGCGTCGGCGGCGGCCTTCGCGACCGTCGTCAGATAGGGGCCCAGGAAGACGGTCACCACGCTCGTCGAATAGACCGAGCACGCGAAGTCGTAGAAGTACCAGCCCCGTTGTTCGCGCTTGCGCTCCTCGGGCGTCGGCACCGGCGGTTCTGCTGTACCGGACGACACGTGCGCTCCCTGCCTCGGTCCCCGTGCCGACGCGCGAACGGGCGGAAGGGGGCGGGGGTCAGGCCCAGGCCCCCCGCTCGGTCAGCACCGACCGCAGCGTCGCGATCTGGTCCGTCATGATGCCATCCACGCCGAGATCGACAAGGGCGGCCATCCGGCCCGCGTCGTTGACCGTCCAGACGTGGACCTGGAGGCCGAGCGCGTGCGCCGTCGCCACGAAACGGCGGTCCACCACCCGTACGCCGTACTGCGATTCGGGCACCTGTGCGCACACCGCGCCGCGGCGCAGCGGCGCCGGGACGCCCAGTGAGCGCAGCCGCAGCGCCAGCACGCCGCTGACCCCGTACGACGTCGCCAGGCGCGGTCCCGCGAGCCGCTGCGCGCGGGCGACCCGGCGCTCGCTGAAGGAACCGACGCAGACCCGGTCCCAGGAATTCGTGCGGCGGACCAGGTCGACCAGGGGGTGCAGGGCGGGCTCCGCCTTGACGTCGACGTTCCAGCGGGCGTCGGGGAACTCCTCCAGGAGCTCCTCGAAGAGGGGGAGGGGCTCGGTGCCCGCCACGCGTGCCTCGCGCACCCGGTTCCAGGGCAGTTCGCGGATGCGGCCCCGCGCGTCCGTCACCCTGTCGAGGGTCGGGTCGTGGAAGGCGACCAGCTTCCCGTCCGCGGTGGCGTGCACATCGGTCTCGAAGTACCGGTAGCCCTCCTCGGCGGCCCTGCGGAAGGCGGAGGCGGTGTTCTCCAGCCCGTCGGCCGCCCCGCCGCGGTGGGCGAACGGGAGGACCGGTCCGGGGTGGTCCAGATAGCTGTGCCGGAATGCGTGGTTCACCGGTGAAGTATCGCCCGGGAGTCCTTGTCGTCGGCGTCCGGGCCCACGGCCGTCGCGGGCTTCTCCGGCACGGCGAACAGGCGCAGGAAGAACTGTGCGAGGGGGCCGATGGCCAGTGCGTACACGATCGTGCCCAACCCGACGGAGCCGCCGAGCACGAAGCCCGTGGCGACGACGGCGATTTCGAGGCCGGTACGGACGAGGCGGATCGACCGCCCGGTCAGCCGGTGCAGCCCCGTCATCAGGCCGTCGCGCGGTCCGGGACCGAACCGGGCCGCGATGTAGAGACCGGTGGCGATCCCGTTGAGCACGATTCCGCCGAGCATCAGGGCGATCCGCCCGGTGAGCCCGTGCACCTCGGGCACGAGGGCCAGGGTGCCGTCCATCGCGATGCCGATGACCACGACGTTGGAGACCGTGCCGAGGCCCGGCCGCTGCCGGATCGGTATCCAGAGCAGCAGCACGGCCGCCCCGACGATGATCGAGACGACGCCGATGGTGAGCCCGGTGCGGTGGGCGAGGCCCTGGTGCAGTACGCCCCACGGTTCGAGGCCGAGGCCCGCGCGCACCAGCACCGCCGAACTCGCTCCGTACAGCGCCAGGCCCACGTACAGCTGCCCCAGCCGCCGGAAGAGTTGAGTGGTTGACCGCGATGACCCGGACACGTGGTGCTCCTTGCGTTGTGGTGGTGGGGGTAGGGGTGGTGGACTGATGCATGACACTCTGTGGCCCGTATGGATGAGCCAACCATGGCCAATCCGGGGAAGGTGGACTGATTTCATGGCGCAGTGGACTTCGGCGGTGGGGGCGGCGCAGCTCGCCCGCCAGCTCAACTCGCAGTCCCGCCCCACGGGCCCCGGCGTCCGCAAGCCGCCGGCCTACAGGTCGCTGGCCGACGGGATCCGGCTGCTCGTCCTGGAAGGGCGCGTTCCGGTCGCTGCGCGGCTGCCCGCGGAGCGCGAGCTCGCGGTGGCCCTCGCGGTGAGCCGCACCACGGTCGCCGCCGCGTACGAAGCCCTGCGTGCGGAAGGCTTCCTGGAGTCCCGCAGGGGCGCGGGCAGCTGGACCGGCGTCCCCGCGGGCAATCCGCTGCCCGCGCGCGGCCTGGAGCCGCTCCCGCCCGAGTCCCTCGGCTCCGTCATCGACCTCGGCACGGCAGCCCTGCCCGCCCCCGAACCCTGGCTCACGCGCGCCGTGCAGGGCGCCCTGGAGGAGCTGCCGCCGTACGCCCACACGCACGGCGACTACCCGGCGGGACTGCCCGCCCTGCGGCAGATGCTCGCCGACCGCTACACCGCGCGGGGCATCCCCACGATGCCCGAGCAGATCATGGTCACCACAGGCGCGATGGGCGCCATGGACGCGATCTGCCACCTCTTCGCGGGGCGCGGCGAGCGGATCGCCGTCGAGTCCCCGTCGTACGCCAACATCCTCCAGCTCATGCGCGAGGGGGGCGCCCGCCTGGTGCCCGTCGCGATGGCGGAGGGGCTCACCGGCTGGGACCTGCCGCGCTGGCGGCAGGTGCTGCGCGACGCGGCGCCCCGGCTCGCGTACGTCGTCGCGGACTTCCACAACCCGACGGGCGCCCTGGCCGGCGAGGACCAGCGCCGCGCCCTCGTCGAGGCGGCCCGCTCGGCGGGCACCGTCCTGGTCGTCGACGAGACGATGACCGAACTCCACCTGGACGACGACCTTGAGATGCCGCGTGCGGTCTGCTCCTTCGACCCGGCCGGCAGCACCGTCGTCACGGTCGGCTCGGCGAGCAAGGCGTTCTGGGCGGGCATGCGCATCGGCTGGGTGCGGGCCGCTCCCGAGGTGATCCGCAGCCTGGTCTCGGCGCGCGCGTACGCCGACCTCGGCACGCCCGTCGTCGAGCAACTGGCCATCAACTGGCTGATGAGCACGGGCGGCTGGGAGCAGGCCGTCGCCGTCCGCCGCGGCCAGGCCAGGGAGAACAGGGACGCGCTGGTCGCCGCGGTGCGCAGGGAGCTGCCGGACTGGGAGTTCGACGTGCCGGACGGCGGGCTCACCCTGTGGGTGCGCACCGGGGGGCTGTCGGGGTCGCGGATCGCCGCGGTGGGCGAGCGGGTCGGCGTACGGGTGCCTTCGGGCCCCAGGTTCGGCGTGGACGGTGCCTTCGAGGGCTATGTGCGGCTGCCGTTCACGGTGGGCGGACCGGTGGCGGAGGAGGCCGCGGTGCGGCTCGCCGCAGCCGCGCGGCTCGTGGAGACCGGGGCGGCCTCGGGCGCCGAGGTACCGCGGACCTCGGTGGCCTAGGGGCCGACGGGAAGCGCCCGTGCCCCGCCGAGCGGGGACA
>NZ_JBSGZD010000418.1:0-5181 GCF_053610825.1 Streptomyces sp. NPDC054863
CGTACGGCTTGCCGCCCCACGCCCCGCGCACCACCTCCAGGAACTCCGAGGTGCGGGCGTACCGCCGGTCGTGGTCGAGACGGTCGCCGAACCGCCGCTGCTCGACGGAGTCCCCGCCCGTCACCACGTTGAGCAGCAGCCGTCCCCGGGTGATGCGCTGGTACGTCGCCGCCATGTGCGCGGCCAGCGTCGGCGAGATCGCCCCCGGCCGGAACGCCACCAGGAACTTCAGCCGCTCGGTGTGCTGGGCGAGCGCCACCGTCGTCAGCCAGGCGTCCTCGCACCAGGTCCCGGTCGGCGTCAGTACCGCCTCGAAGCCCAACTGCTCGGCCGCCTTGGCTATTTGGGTCAGATACTCGATGTCGGGCTGCCGCACCCCGCTCACCGGGGCGATCCGCGAACGGCTGATGCCGCCGTCGGTGTAGGCGTGCCGGTCGACGAGCGTACGCCCGTCGCCGCCCGTCGGCAGGAACCAGTGCAGATGAACGCTCATCAGGAGGACGCCTTTCCGTTCGATCCGTGTGATCCGTGTGATCCGTACGAGAGGGGAGCGGTGCCGGACGGGGGCCGCGACTTGTTGAACCGCGTGTCGACGAAGTCCTTGAAGGCGAACCTCTTCGGAATCAGCCTGAGTTCGGCGAAGGTGTCCGCGATGGCCTGTTCCGAAGCGATGGCCGCGGCGTCGACCGCGACCGGCACCCGCGTCCCGTTCGTCCGCCGCACCGCGTCGAGCGCCACTTCGTACGGCAGCCCGGTCTCCTTCGCCCATGCCTTCGCCCACGCCTCGGGGTGCTTGAACACCCAGGCCTGGGCGCGCTCCAGCCGGTCGAGGTAGTCGCCGATGGCCCGTGACTTCGCGGGATCCTTGAGCGCGCCGGGCGAAGCCACCTGGAACGAAAGCCCGTTGGTCACTCCCTGACCGGTCGTCAGTACCCGTGCGCCGGAGCTGCGCAGAATCTGCGAGGTGTACGGATCCCACACCGCCCACGCGTCGACCTTCCCCCGGCTGAACGCGGCCAGCGCATCCGCGGGCTGGAGGTACTTCAGCTTCACGTCACCGATGCCGAGCCCGGCCTTCCTCAGCGAGGCGACCAACTGGTAGTGCGCCGAACTGCCCTGGGCGACCGCGACCGACCGCCCCTTCAGGTCCGCCGGTCCCTTCAGCGGCGAATCCTTCGGCACGACGATCGCCTCGCCGTCGGACGAGCCGTGGGAGGCACCCACCACCGTGATCTTCGATCCGGAGCCCGCCGCGAAGACGGGCGGAGTATTGCCGACCCCTCCCACGTCCACGGCCTTGGCGTTGATCGCTTCGAGGAGCGGTGGACCGGACGTGAAGGTCGACCACTTGATCCGGTACGTGAGGTGGTCGAGCTCACCCGCGGCCCGCAGGATCGCCTCCGAACCGCCTTTCTGGTCACCGACGTTGAGGGTGACGGAACCGGATCCGTCGGTGTCGCCCGTGGTGCCGGCGGACGGGGAACCGCCGCATCCGGTGAGCAGGGGGGAGAAGGACAGGGGGAGCAGCAGGGCGACGGACAGGGACGGCCGTTTCATGGCGGATCAGTTCTCTTTCCGGGAGGTGGGGGGCAGTGGCGGGCCGAGTGGGGGCGTGGCTGCCTCTGCGGTCCCGTCCACGCCGAGCTCCGACAGCAGCCGTGACCGCAGCGCCGCGAACTCCGGTGTTCCGACGGTCCGGGGCCTGTCGAGCCCGACCCCGGTCCCGTACGCGATGACGCCGTCCCGCATGACCAGCGCACGGTCCGCGAGCAGCAGCGCCTCGTCCACGTCGTGGGTGACCAGCAGTACCGCGCAGCCGCGCCGCTGCCACAACTCCGCGACCAGCCGCTGCGCCTTGATCCGCGTCAGCGCGTCCAGTGCGCCGAACGGCTCGTCGAGCAACAGCAGATCGGGTTCGCGCACCAATGCCCTTGCCAGGGAAGCCCGTTGGGCCTCGCCGCCCGACAGCGTCCTGGGCCAGGCGGCGGACCGGTGCTCCAGCCCGACCTCCTTGAGTGCGGCCTCCGCGACCTCGCGCCCGGGATCCCCGGGCAGCCCCAGCAGCACATTGCGCCACACCCGCTTCCACGGCATCAGCCGTGGCGCCTGAAAGGCGACCGCCCGCCGCTTGGGCACGAGCACGGTCCCTTCGATCTCCCGGTCGAGCCCGGCGAGCACCCGCAACAGGGTGGACTTCCCGCACCCGCTCCGCCCGAGCAGAGCGGTGAACTCACCCGGCCGCAGCGTCAGTTCGAGATCGTCGATCACCGGACGGCCCCCGAACGAACGGGTCAGCCCCGCCACCCGTACGGCCGCAGCGGTGTCGGTATCGGTGTCGGTATCGGCCGAAGCCGGACTCACTGTCCGGTGAAGGTCGGTCGCCATTGCAGCAGCAGCCTTTCGAGGAGACGGACGACGGCATCGGCGATCAGGCCGAGGAATGCGTACACGACCAGGCAGACCACGATCACGTCGGTACGGAAGAACTCCCGTGCCTGGTTCATCAGGAACCCGATCCCGGCATCGGCGTTGATCGACTCGCCGAAGACCAGCGCCAGCCATGCCGTGGCGAGCGAGTACCGCAACCCGGTCATCGCCCCGGGAAGCGCCCCCGGCAGCACCACATGCCGCACCAGGCCCCACCTTCCGAGCCCCAACGCCTCTCCGGCCTCGACGAGTTGGGAGTCGACGCCCCGGATCCCGGCATACACGTTCAGATACAGATGGAAGGCGACCCCGAGCGCGATGAGCGCCACCTTCGGCGCCTCCCCGATCCCCAGCCAGATGATGAACAGCGGGATCAGCCCGACCCACGGCACGGTCCGCAGCATCTGCACGCTTGCGTCGACGAGATCCTCGCCCAGCCGCGAGAGCCCCGACAGCAGGGCGAGAACCACCCCCACGACCACCCCCAGCACCAGCCCCACCGCCACGCGTTGGAGCGAAGTGACCATCGCGTCGGGCAGTGTCCCGTCCGCGATCAGCTCACCACCCGCCCGGGCGACGGTGCCGGGCGAAGCGAGCACATCGGGATGCAGCACCCCGGTCGCACTGAACACCTGCCACAGCGCGAGCAGCAGCAACGGCCCGACGGGCCGCCGCACCCACCGGGGCACCGCACGAAGCCACCCCTTCCTGGAGCCACGGGGCTCCACGGCCTCCAGCTCGGGGCCCGTGCTCGACGGCGCCCGCTCCTGCTGCTGCGAGCACTCCTCCCGTTCCGCCGGCTTCTGCTGTTCCTCCCGTACTGACGAAGGCGAGATGTCCGGTGGTGCATGGCCGGCGGTCATGAATCAACTCCACGGAATGCGGAACCCGGGGCGCGCCTCAACACCCGCGCAGCCGAAGGGAGTTGACCCACGGCATCACGGCAAGGCGGAGCACACGCCGGAGAAGGGGAACCGGAAGGGGAACGGAACGGAAGCACCCGCGACAGGGACAGCGGGCAGAGCCGGGAGAGGGAGCGTCAGCAGCCGCGTCGACACGCGGCGGAAGCCACCCGCAGCAGGTCGATGTGACCGCGCGTGGTGAGGTGAGCGAGACGCAACATGGCGCAGAACGTAGCCACCCCGCCCGGACACGGTCAACCGCCGTCCCATCATCCGGATGCCGAATCCCACCTGGCGGCCGGTTTCCGGCCCCGTACGCGAACATGGAAATATGGCCGACACATTCACCACCCGCGTCCTGCACCTCACCACGGGCTCGACGGAGACCGTCAGCGACCTCACCTCGGCGTGCGAAGACTTCCTCACCGAAGCCGCCGACGGCCGCGACGGACTCCTCAACGTCTTCGTCCCGCACGCCACCGCCGGCATCGCCGTCCTGGAAACCGGCTCGGGCAGCGACGACGACCTCCTCGCCGCGCTCCGCACACTGCTCCCCGCCGACAACCGCTGGCAACACCGCCACGGCTCCCCGGGCCACGGCCGCGACCACGTCCTCCCTGCCCTGGTCCCCCCGCACGCCACCCTGCCGGTCGTCGCGGGCCGCCTGGAGCTGGGCACGTGGCAGTCGGTCTGCCTGGTCGACACCAACGTCGACAACCCGGAGCGCAAGGTCCGGCTGAGCTTCCTGGGCTGACCCGCCGACTCCGTCCCGGGGTGGGCGCTGACCGCCCAGTTTCACCCGTCGGTCAAAGACATGGCTGCGCGTCGGTGGTTTCGAGAGGCTCGACCGTGTCTCACTCCGGAAGGACGGTTCGTGTGAAAAGGCTTGTCATTGAACCCAACGAGCGCAGGCAGATCGAATGGCTGGTCGACGAGGTGCTCGACGAGTACGGCCAGTGGGACCCGGTTCAGTTCGTCACGCACGCCAAGACGGTGTCGGAGTCGCTGCCGATCCGGGTCCGCCAGTTCTTCCGGCGGGTCCAGTCGGCGGAGACCGACGTGGCGGTGCTGTCCGGGCTGCCGCTGAGCCAGGACCTCGAACCGACCCCGACCGGCTGGGACATGGCGGAGAAGGTCGGCGCCGGCACCCGGGAGGAGGTCGTGCTCATGCTGTGCAGCGCCGGCCTCGGCGAACCGTTCGCCTGGGGCAACCAGCAGAACGGCCGCATCGTGCACGACGTGTGCCCGGCGCCGGGCAAGGAGCGCTCGGAGACCAGTCAGAGCAGCACGGTCCCGCTGTCGCTGCACACCGAGGACGCCTTCCACCAGTGCCGCTGCGACTACGTGGCGCTCTACTGCCTGCGCAACCAGGACCGGATCGGCACCACCGTGGTGCGCGCCGACCGGCTCGACCTGCCGGCGCGGCTGTCGGAGATCCTGTCCGAGAAGAGGTTCCACCACCGCCCCGACCAGTCGCACGTCGGGCCGCAGGGGCATTCCAGTGGGGCGGCGGACGTGGACGCGATCCTGTTCGGCCCGCCCGAGTCGCGTTACCTGCGCATCGACTTCGACGACACCTGCGCGGCGGACGAGGACGACCACGTCGCACGGGATGCCATCACCGAGCTGCACACGTACGTGACCGGTGCGATGGAGAAGGTGGTGCTGGAGCCGGGCGACGCGATATTTCTCGACAACTACCGCGTCGTCCACGGGCGGGAGCCGTTCGAGCCGAGGTACGACGGAACGGACCGGTGGCTGAAGCGGGTCAACCTGATCCGGGACCTCCGCCGGGTGTTCGTCGCGACCGAATCCCGTTCGCGGATCATCGTCTGAAAACGTAGTGCTGTTG
>NZ_JBSGZD010000419.1:0-5149 GCF_053610825.1 Streptomyces sp. NPDC054863
GCCCCGGAGCGAACCGGGCCGCACGCCCCTCTTTCTCGCGCTCCCGCTCAAATAGCCAGGCATTCCGGATATCTCCCACTATGGTGGCGCTGTGCCACGCCGATTGGGAGAGCTGGAAGACGCCGTCATGACGCGCGTGTGGCAGTGGAACCGTCCCGTCACCGTCCGGGAAGTCCTCGAAGATCTTCAGAAGGACCGGTCCATCGCCTACACCACCGTCATGACCGTAATGGACAATCTCCATCAGAAGGGCTGGGTGCGCAGGGAAGTAGACGGCCGGGCCTATCGATATACCTCGGTCTCCACGAGGGCCGCCTACTCGGCCGCACTGATGAACGAAGCCTGGTCGACCAGTGACAACCCCGCGGCGGCCCTTGTCGCGTTCTTCGGCATGATGTCCGCCGAGCAGCGCGAAGCGCTTCAGGACGCGATGCGTGTCGTGCAACTCCCCGGTGAGAGCGAGAGCGGACCCGGGCGATAGCGTCCGGGCATGGCCCCAGATCGTATTGCGTCGGCAAAAGCCATCACCGTCCGCCGGGCGCGCACCAGTGATGTGCCATCCGTCCGAGCCCTTGTGGACGCCTACGCCCGGCACCGCATCCTCCTCGACAAAGCGAACGTGACGCTTTACGAGGACATCCAGGAGTTCTGGGTCGCGGAACGCGACGAGGACGCCAGGGTGATCGGCTGCGGTGCGCTCCACGTCATGTGGGAAGACCTCGCCGAAGTACGCACTCTCGCCGTCGACCCCGGCTTCAAGGGTTCCGGAGTGGGGCACCAAGTACTGGACAAACTCCTCCAGACCGCCCGCTGGATCGGAGTGCGCCGGGTATTCTGCCTGACCTTCGAAGTCGAGTTCTTCGTGAAGCACGGCTTCGTGGAGATCGGCGAGGCTCCGGTCGACGGAGATGTGTACAGCGAGCTGCTGCGCTCCAATGACGAAGGCGTGGCGGAGTTCCTCGGTCTCGAACGGGTGAAGCCCAACACCTTGGGCAACAGCCGGATGCTTCTGCACCTCTGAACGGTGCTTCTGAACGGGTCTTCTGAACGGCGCCTCTGAACGGCACCTCGGAACAGGTCTCTCAAGCGGCCTGTGAAGCCCGTAACCCTATGTCCGAAACGCGCACGTTTCCCGTGTTCTCGGGGTACTGAACATCCGACAGGGGTTTGTGTTTTCCCAAGAAAAGCGGTTTCCTTTCCGCGTACTGCATTTTCGATGAAAGGAAATCCGGTGGCACAGAAGGTTCAGGTCCTTCTTGTTGACGACCTCGACGGCGTCGAGGCGAACGAGACGGTGACGTTCGCTCTGGACGGCAAGACCTATGAGATCGACCTCACCACCGCGAACGCGGAGAAGCTCCGCGGGCTGCTCGACCCGTACACGAAGAACGGTCGCCGTACGGGTGGCCGCGCCGCGGGTCGTGGCAAGACGCGCGCCGTTTCCGGTGGCAGCCAGAACACGGCCGAGATCCGCAAGTGGGCCAAGGAGAACGACTACGACGTGAACGACCGGGGCCGCGTCCCCGGCCACGTGCGTGAGGCCTACGAGAAGGCCAACGGCTGAGTCTGCCGTTCTTTTGGCAGTCCCGTATTCACGTTGATCAAACGGGCCCGGTGGCATTCTGTCGCTGCAGCAGCCACAAGGCGTACGAGATCGGGGGCGGCTCCGCGGCCCCCGATGCCGGCGAATACCGGAAGCGATTGTTCCCACTCCCGCCCCGGTACCGGGGGCCGCAGCCACAGTGCGGCCCCGCCTTCGGCGGACGGCGCCGTCCCGGGCGGAGCGGGGGCGGCGATCAGGCCGCCCGTGCCGATCGCCCGCAGATCCAGGGCGACGGAGCCCCACTCCAGCCACTCCAGGAGTGACGGCACCTCGTCGGCGCTCCCCGCGGCGACGAGGAGCAGCATCCGCCGCCCCAGCAGTGCGACGGGCCCGGTGGGCCCGATCCGGCGCAGTACGGCGTGGCCCGCGGCGGCCGGCAGCTCCAGTACGTCGAACCGCAGCCCGGTGCGCAGCAGAACCGGTTCTCCGGGAGCGGTGACCGTCGCCCAGCCGAGCTCGTCCTCGTACCAGGGGGCCCACTGCGCGCTGTCGACGGCAGACGGGGCCGGCCGGGGGTGGGGAACGGTGGGAACCATGCCCGGAGCAACTCCCGGAACGACAGGTGGTTACGCTGTGTCGGTCGGCAGATGCGCTCCGTGGGGGAAATGGGGGCGTACGGGAGCATCCGGTGGCGCAAGGATGTTCGCCCGTAGCTGAGGGAACCGGCGTGCGCCGCATGGAGTGTCAGTGCTTGCGGGTAAGACATTCCTAGTGGGGAGGGGCGACACGCACGCGAAGCGGTCCCACGTTCGCCATCGGCGTAGTGGCGATAGGGGTAACTGCTTGGCCTGCGGGAACATCGTCTCGCACCATCGAGTTGACGTAGTTGTCGGCTGTTCAGGCCGGGAGGCAAGAACGGGTGTCGGCAGTTGGAATGAGCTGTCCCGCCCCGCGGGACTAGCATGCGGAAGGACAGGGAGGGGACCGACCCCTTAACTGCCCGACCGCTCTGAGGAGCGAATAACGATGTTCGAGAGGTTCACCGACCGCGCGCGGCGGGTTGTCGTCCTGGCTCAGGAAGAAGCCCGGATGCTCAACCACAACTACATCGGCACCGAGCACATCCTCCTGGGTCTGATCCACGAGGGTGAAGGTGTCGCCGCTAAGGCCCTGGAGAGCCTCGGCATTTCGCTTGAGGCGGTTCGCCAGCAGGTCGAGGAGATCATCGGTCAGGGGCAGCAGGCTCCGTCCGGTCACATTCCCTTCACCCCGCGTGCGAAGAAGGTCCTGGAGCTGTCGCTCCGAGAGGCCCTCCAGCTCGGCCACAACTACATCGGCACCGAGCACATCCTGCTCGGCCTGATTCGCGAGGGCGAGGGCGTCGCCGCCCAGGTCCTGGTGAAGCTGGGCGCCGATCTCAACCGGGTGCGGCAGCAGGTCATCCAGCTGCTCTCCGGCTACCAGGGCAAGGAGACCGCCGCAGCAGGCGGACCTGCCGAGGGCACGCCCTCGACGTCCCTGGTGCTCGACCAGTTCGGCCGGAACCTCACCCAGGCCGCTCGTGAGTCCAAGCTCGACCCGGTCATCGGGCGCGAGAAGGAGATCGAGCGGGTCATGCAGGTGCTGTCCCGCCGCACGAAGAACAACCCGGTCCTCATCGGCGAGCCCGGCGTCGGCAAGACCGCCGTCGTCGAGGGGCTGGCGCAGGCCATCGTCAAGGGCGAGGTGCCCGAGACCCTCAAGGACAAGCACCTCTACACCCTCGACCTCGGTGCGCTCGTCGCCGGTTCCCGCTACCGCGGTGACTTCGAGGAGCGGCTGAAGAAGGTCCTCAAGGAGATCCGCACCCGCGGCGACATCATCCTGTTCATCGACGAGCTGCACACGCTCGTCGGCGCGGGTGCCGCAGAGGGCGCGATCGACGCGGCTTCGATCCTGAAGCCGATGCTGGCCCGCGGTGAGCTCCAGACCATCGGTGCCACCACGCTCGACGAGTACCGCAAGCACCTTGAGAAGGACGCCGCTCTTGAGCGCCGCTTCCAGCCGATCCAGGTGGCGGAGCCCTCGCTCCCGCACACCATCGAGATCCTCAAGGGCCTGCGCGACCGCTACGAGGCCCACCACCGCGTCTCCATCACGGACGAGGCCCTCGTCCAGGCGGCGACGCTGGCGGACCGGTACATCTCGGACCGCTTCCTCCCGGACAAGGCGATCGACCTGATCGACGAGGCCGGATCGCGAATGCGCATCCGCCGGATGACCGCGCCGCCGGACCTCCGCGAGTTCGACGAGAAGATCGCCAATGTCCGCAGGGACAAGGAGTCCGCGATCGACTCGCAGGACTTCGAGAAGGCCGCCTCTCTCCGTGACAAGGAGAAGCAGCTCCTCGCCGCGAAGGCCAAGCGGGAGAAGGAGTGGAAGGCCGGCGACATGGACGTCGTCGCCGAGGTCGACGGCGAGCTCATCGCCGAGGTCCTCGCGACCGCTACCGGCATCCCGGTCTTCAAGCTGACCGAGGAGGAGTCCTCGCGGCTGCTCCGCATGGAGGACGAGCTGCACAAGCGCGTCATCGGTCAGAAGGACGCCATCAAGGCCCTCTCGCAGGCGATCCGCCGTACGCGTGCAGGCCTGAAGGACCCGAAGCGTCCCGGTGGCTCGTTCATCTTCGCCGGTCCGTCCGGTGTCGGTAAGACCGAGCTGTCCAAGACGCTCGCCGAGTTCCTCTTCGGCGACGAGGACGCGCTGATCTCCCTCGACATGTCGGAGTTCAGCGAGAAGCACACGGTCTCGCGTCTCTTCGGTTCGCCCCCCGGCTACGTGGGCTACGAAGAGGGCGGCCAGCTGACGGAGAAGGTGCGCCGCAAGCCGTTCTCGGTCGTCCTCTTCGACGAGGTCGAGAAGGCCCACCCGGACATCTTCAACTCCCTGCTGCAGATCCTGGAGGACGGTCGGCTGACCGACTCCCAGGGCCGCGTCGTGGACTTCAAGAACACGGTCATCATCATGACGACCAACCTGGGTACGCGGGACATCTCGAAGGGCTTCAACCTGGGCTTCGCCGCCCAGGGCGACGTGAAGACGAACTACGAGCGGATGAAGACGAAGGTCAACGAAGAGCTCAAGCAGCACTTCAGGCCCGAGTTCCTCAACCGTGTCGATGACACCGTCGTCTTCCACCAGCTGACCGAGGAAGACATCATCCAGATCGTCGACCTCATGATCGCCAAGGTGGACGAGCGTCTGAAGGACCGCGACATGGGCATCGAGCTGAGCTCGGAGGCCAAGTCGCTCCTCGCCAAGAAGGGTTACGACCCGGTGATGGGCGCCCGGCCGCTGCGCCGGACGATCCAGCGCTCGATCGAGGACATCCTCTCCGAGAAGATCCTCTTCGGTGAGCTGCGCCCCGGTCACATCGTGGTCGTCGGCACCGAGGGCGAGGGTGACGCGAAGGAGTTCACCTTCCGCGGCGAGGAGAAGGCAGCCCTGCCGGACGCCCCGCCGATCGAGTCCGCTGCCGGTGGCAACGGGCCGAACATGACGAAGGACGCGTGACACATCACGCTTGGCGCTTGCGCTGAGATGAGCGTGTGAAGGGGCCCCGGAAAC
>NZ_JBSGZD010000420.1:0-5072 GCF_053610825.1 Streptomyces sp. NPDC054863
GCGCTCGGCGTGCTCGTGCAGGGCGGTGGCGACGTCGTCGTCCGGATCGGTCAGCACCGCTGCCAGGTGCCACACCCGCCGTTCGGCGGCGGCCACTTCGGCGAGCGCCTGGTGGGTGCGTACCCGGCGGACCGGGCTCGCTTCCTCGTACACGGTCTGCTGGAGGAGCGGGTGGCGGAACTCGGTGCGGCCGTGGTCGAAGCGCAGGACGCCGGCGGCGAACGCCTCGTCCAGGCCGTCCGCGTCGAGGTGCAGGAGGGCGGCTGCCTTGAGGAGGGTCTCCAGGGGCTCGTGCTGCCCCGCCGCGGCGAGGAGCAGCATGCCCTGTGCGTTCGCGGACAGTTGCCTGGCCTCGTGGGAGAACACCTGCCCGACCGGCAGCGGGCCGGACGGGCAGGGCAGGGCCGCCGCCTTCGCGGTCTCGACCAGGGCCAGCGGATTGCCCATGGCGGTGCGGAGGATGCGTTCCACGGTGGCCGGAGCGGCGGTCGGCAGGTGCCGGGCCACGAGGTCGCGTCCCTGGTCGTCGGCGAGCGGGGCGAGGACCGCGTGTTCCACGCCCGCCCGGTCGGCGAGGTGCTGCACGCCGGGCCTGGCCGAGAGGACCGCCGCCACCGGGTGGCCGCTCAGCCGCCGCAGGGCGAAGAGCAGCGCGTCGCGGGAGTCGCTGTCGAGCCACTGGAGATCGTCGACGAGCAGCAGGACGGGCCGGTCCCCCGCGAGGACGGTGAGGAGCTGGAACAGGGCGGTGGCGACGAGGAAGCGGTCCGCCCCGCCGGTCTCGATGCCGAGCGCGCCCTCCAGGGCGGCCCGGCCGGCCGGGGGCAGCCGGAGCAGTTCCGCGGTCTGCGGCCACAGCAGTTCGTGCAGGCCCGAGTAGGGCAGCCGGCTTTCGGTCAGCGTGCCGCGGCAGTTGAGGAGGGTCATGCCGTCCGCCAGGTGTGCGGCCCGGTCCAGGAGGGTCGTCTTGCCGGAGCCCGGCTCCCCGACGAACAGCAGCCCGCCGCCGGCGCCCTCGGCCGCCCGGTCGAGGACACGGCGTACCGCGTTCAGCTCCGTCGTTCTTCCGATGATCACTGCGGCAATGATACGGGAGGACGTTGAATTCTTAACAATCATGTGGTGGTCCGGTCGGGCGGCCCGCTTGCCGGTCCCCGGTCGCGCCCTGGGCCACCGGCCCGAAAAACCCTGGTCACCGTGACGGATCCGACGACCGATCCGCCGCGCGCCCGTTCCGGCCACAGTGATCGCTGAACGGGCCGGTCGGCTCCACCTGCTGGGCAGGAAAGGCCGACCGGCGAGCAGTACTGAGGCGACAAAAGAGGAACAGTCATGAACAGCAGGCACTTCGACAACATCGTGGTGGGCGCAGGCTCCGCCGGATCCGTCGTCGCACGGCGACTGGTCGACGCGGGCCGCAAGGTCCTTCTGGTCGAGGCGGGCCCGGTGGACGACACCGAGGCGATCCACGACCCCACGGGGTCGATCCAGCTGTGGAACAGCGACTGGGACTGGGCCTTCCGGACCGAGGCGCAGACCCACGCCGACGGGCGCAGGCTGCCCTGGCCGCGCGGCAAGACCCTGGGCGGATCCAGCGCGTTCAACGGCATGATCTACGTACGGGGCGCCGCGGCCGACTTCGACTCGTGGGCGTACCAGGGCGCGGCCGGCTGGTCCTGGCAGGACGTGGAACCGTACTTCCGCCGCATGGAGGACTTCGAGGGCGGCCCGGCGGGCGGGCGCGGCACCGGCGGACCGCTGCACGTGCAGCGCAACCCCGGCCCCGACGCCCTGGTGCGGTCCTGGGTGGAGGCGGCCCAGAGTTACGGCCTGCCGTACAACGACGACTACAACAGTGGCGACCAGCACGGGGTGAGCTACACCCAGCACACCATCAAGGACCGGCGCCGCCAGTCGACCTGGGTGGCGTACGGACGCGCCGTGCGGGACAACCCGCTGCTGAGCGTGGTCACCGGCGCGCTGGTGACCCGGATCGTGTGCGACGGCACCCGCGCCGCCGGGATCGCCTACGTCGTCGACGGGCAGGAGCACACGGCACGCGCCGAGCACGAAGTGGTGCTGTCCGGCGGCGTGTTCGGCACCCCGCAGCTCCTGATGCTGTCCGGGATCGGTCCGGCGGAGCACCTGCGGTCCTTCGGGCTGCGGGTCCGCGCCGACCTGCCGGGCGTCGGACAGAACCTCCAGGACCACTGGTCGGCGCCGCTGATCTGGAAGTCGAAGCAGCCGCTGCCCGCCTGGGCGGCGCAGGGCCTCGAAGCCCAGTACTTCGCCTCCACCCGCCCGGGTCTTGCGGTCCCCGACGTCCAGCCGCTCTTCCTGTCGTTCCCCTACCCGGTGCCGGGCGCCGAGCTGCCCGAGCACGGCTTCTCCGCGGTCGGTCAGCTGCTGCACCCGCACAGCCGCGGGGAGGTCAGGCTGCGCTCCGCCGACCCGGCGGCCCCGCTGGTCCTCGACCCGCGGGTGTTCTCCGATCCGCGCGACGTGGAGACCCTCGTCGACAACCTTCAGATGCTCCGCGACATCGCCGAACAGGGCGCGCTCAAGGAGTGGAACGACGGCGAGGTGCTGCCGGGCGCGGGCACCGCGACCCGGGCCCGGTTGCGCGACCACGTGCGCGCCACGGTCGTCTCCGGCCACCACCAGATCGGCACCGCCCGGATGGGGCTGGACGCGATGTCCGTCGTCGATCCGGAACTGCGGGTGTACGGGGTGGAGAACCTGCGGGTCGCCGACGCGTCGGTGATGCCGCACGAGACCACCGGCAACACCAATGCGCCGAGCATCATGATCGGCGAGAAGGCGGCGGACCTGATCCTGGGCCGCACCGCCGGATAGCCGCTCCGCCGGACAGCCGCCCGGCACGGTCCGGCGCGCGGCCCCACACGGCGCCCCCGTCGACGTCCCGCATGCGGCATCCCCGTACCCCGTGGGCATCCCGTAGTACCCCCCGTCGGCGTCCCGCATCCCTCGCCGGCGTCCCGCACCCTCCCGCACCCCTCCCGCAGAAGGCGAACGCATCACCATGCCCACCACCGTCACCGCAGCCGTCTCCCGGAACGCCGGCGAGGCGTTCCTGATCGAGGAACTGGAGCTCGAAGACCCGCGCCCCGACGAAATCCTGGTCCGCCACACGGCCGTCGGGCTCTGCCACACCGACCTGGAGGCCGCCGCGGGCAACCTCCCCACCCCGCACCCGGCGGTCCTCGGCCACGAGGGAGCCGGAACCGTGGAGGCCGTCGGTGCGGCGGTCACCGGCTTCGCACCGGGCGACCGGGTCGTCCTGAGCCTCGACTCCTGCGGCACCTGCCGCAACTGCCTGGCCGGGCAGCCCGCCTACTGCGACCAGCACATCCCGCTCAACTTCCACTCCCGGCGCGCCGACGGCACGGTGGGGCTGCGGGACGCGGCCGGCCGGCCCGTGCACGACCACTTCTTCGGCCAGTCCTCGTTCGCCTCGCACGGCCTCGCCCACCCCCGCGGCCTGGTCAAGGTCTCCGGCGACCTGCCGCTGACCACGCTCGCCCCGCTCGGCTGCGGCCTCATCACCGGTGCGGGGGCGGTCCTCAACTCCCTCCGGGTGCGGGCGGGAAGCAGTGTGGCGGTCTTCGGCCTCGGCTCCGTCGGCCTGGCCGCGCTGATGGCCGCCGCCGCATCCGGCGCGACCCGCATCATCGCCGTCGACCGCAACCCCGAACGTCTAGCCCTGGCAAGGGAGTTGGGAGCCACCGAGCTGGTCGACGCCACCACCGCCGATGCCGCCGAAGCCGTCCTTGACCTCACCGGCGGGCGCGGAGTGGACCACAGCGTCGAGTCCACCGGAGCCGTCTCGGTGATGAACACCGCCGTCTCGGTCCTCGCACCCCTCGGCTCGGCCGCCGTCCTCGGTGTCGCCGCACTGGACGCCGACCTCAGGGCCAACGCCTTCGAACTGCTCAAGGGCCGCACCGTCACCGGTTCCGTGATGGGCCACCAAGCCCCCGGCATCCTCGTTCCCCGCCTCCTGGACCTCCACCGCCAGGGCCGCTTCCCGCTGGACCGGCTCGTGACCACCTACCCCCTGACCGGCATCAACGACGCGATCGCCGACGTCAGGGCGGGCACCACCGTCAAGGCCGTCCTCACCCACCGCCCGTGACTTCGGGAGCGCACCACTGCACGACCGACCCGTCGCACACCGAGGCACACCGAGCGCACACCTCTGTGCACGGCCCCAGATCCTCTGTACACCCCTCAAGAACGGACACCCGATCATGTTGAAGAACCCGCGCTCCCGCGCCGCACTGGCTCTCGGCGCCACGGCCGCCACCGTGGTGGCCCTGGCGACCCTCGCCCCCTCCGCGTCGGCGACGCCGGACGAGGCAGCCGCGAAGGCACACCCGCCGACCCACCGGGCCAAGCCGACCGTGGTCCTGGTCCACGGCGCCTTCGCCGACTCCTCGGGCTGGGACGCCACCGTGACCCGCCTGCGGCACGACGGGTATCCCGTACGGGCCGTCGCCAACCCGCTGCGCGGCCTGGACTACGACGCCGCCTACGTCACCGGCCTGCTCAAGAGCATCAAGGGCCCGAAGATCCTGGTCGGCCACTCCTACGGCGGGGCGGTCATCAGCAACGCCGCCGCATCCGTGCCCGACGTCAAGGCGCTCGTGTACATCGCGGCCTTCGTGCCCGACAAGGGGGAGTCCCTCGGCTCCCTGCTGGAGGAGCACGCCGACCCGACCGTCCCCGCGCTGCCCCAGCAGACCTTCAGTTACACCAGGCCCGACAGTTCCACCGGTACGGACGTCTTCCTCGACCCGGCCCGCTTCCGCGCCGCCTTCGCGGCGGACGTGCCCGCACAGGAAGCGGACGTCATGGCCGCCTCCCAACGGCCCATCGCCGTCGAGGCGTTCGGGCAGCCCAGCAAGGAAGCGGCCTGGAAGAAGCTGCCCTCCTGGGCACTGGTCGCCACCCGGGACCAGGCGATCCCGCCGAGCCTGGAGCGCTTCATGGCCCGGCGCGCGGGGGCGCACATCACCGAGGTACGCAGCTCCCACGCCGCCATGGTCAGC
>NZ_JBSGZD010000421.1:0-5067 GCF_053610825.1 Streptomyces sp. NPDC054863
CCCGAGGGAGCGCCGCCCTTCCTGTTGGGCCTTCACCCGTTCAGGGCGTCAGCCGTGCGTCAGCTGCAACCGCTGGTCGAGCCGCAGCCCTCGCAGATGTAGCAGCTGCCGGCGCGCTGCATCTTCGTACCACAGGAGAAGCACAGCGGTGCGTCGGCGCTGATACCCAGCTGCATCTCGACCAGCTCGGCCGAGGTGTGCGGAGCGTTCTGCTGCGCGACCGGAGCGACGGCCTCCGCCTTGGGCGCGGCGATCGTGGCCAGCGGAGCGGACTGCGAGAGCCCCTCCACGTCCAGCTCGTCCTCCTCCATCGACGGCTCGTAGGAACCGGTGTCGAGGTGGCGCTGACGCTCCTCGGCGGAGTGGATGCCGAGCGCGGAACGCGTCTCGAAGGGCAGGAAGTCCAGCGCCAGGCGGCGGAAGATGTAGTCGACGATCGACTGCGCCATCCGCACGTCCGGGTCGTCCGTCATGCCGGCCGGCTCGAAGCGCATGTTGACGAACTTCGAGACGTACGTCTCCAGCGGGACGCCGTACTGGAGGCCCACGGACACCGCGATCGAGAAGGCGTCCATCATGCCCGCAAGGGTCGAGCCCTGCTTGGACATCTTGAGGAAGACCTCGCCGAGACCGTCGTCCGGGTAGGAGTTGGCGGTCATGTAGCCCTCGGCGCCACCCACCGTGAAGGAGGTGGTGATGCCCGGGCGGCCCTTGGGGAGGCGCTTGCGGACCGGACGGTACTCGATGACCTTCTCGACGGCCGTGCGAATGGTGTCCTCGGCCTTGGCGGTGACCGCCTCCTTCTCCTTCTCCTTGGTCTTGGCGGAGAGGGGCTGGCCGACCTTGCAGTTGTCGCGGTAGATCGCGAGCGCCTTGACGCCCATCTTCCACGCCTCGAAGTAGACCTCTTCGACGTCCTCGACGGTCGCCGTCTCCGGCAGGTTGACCGTCTTGGACAGTGCGCCGGAGATCCACGGCTGGATGGCCGCCATCATGCGGACGTGGCCCATCGCGGAGATGGAACGCTCGCCCATCGCGCAGTCGAAGACCTCGTAGTGCTCGGTCTTCAGGCTCGGGGCGTCGATCACATTGCCGTTCTCGGCGATGTGGGCGACGATCGCCTCGATCTGCTCCTCCTGGTAGCCCAGGCGACGCAGGGCCTGCGGGACGGTGCCGTTGACGATCTGCATCGAGCCGCCGCCGACCAGCTTCTTGAACTTGACCAGTGCGAGGTCGGGCTCAAGGCCGGTGGTGTCGCAGGACATCGCGAGACCGATGGTGCCGGTGGGGGCGATGACCGAGGCCTGCGCGTTGCGGAAACCGTTCTTCGCGCCGAGGCGGATCACGTCCTGCCAGGTCTCCGTCGCGGCGGCCCAGATGGGGTTGTCCAGGTCGTCGACGTGCACGGCCACGGCGTTGGCGTCGGCGTGCTGCTTCATGACGCGCTGGTGCGGCTCGGCGTTGCGGGCGTAGCCGTCGTACGGACCGACGACGGCGGCCAGCTCGGCGCTGCGCTTGTACGAGGTACCCGTCATCAAAGAGGTGATCGCGCCGGCGAGGGCACGACCGCCGTCGGAGTCGTACGCGTGGCCGGTCGCCATGAGGAGCGCGCCCAGGTTGGCGTAACCGATGCCCAGCTGGCGGAAGGCGCGGGTGTTCTCACCGATCTTCTCGGTGGGGAAGTCCGCGAAGCAGATGGAGATGTCCATCGCGGTGATGACCAGCTCGACGACCTTGGCGAAGCGCTCGGACTCGAAGGACTGGTTGCCCAGGCCGTCGTCCTTGAGGAACTTCATCAGGTTCAGCGAGGCGAGGTTGCACGAGGTGTTGTCCAGGTGCATGTACTCGCTGCACGGGTTCGAGCCGTTGATGCGGCCGGACTCCGGGCAGGTGTGCCACTTGTTGATGGTGTCGTCGTACTGGATGCCCGGGTCGGCGCAGGCCCAGGCGGCCTCGGCCATCTTGCGGAAGAGGGACTTGGCCTCGACCTCTTCGATGACGTCGCCGGTCATGCGGGCGCGCAGGCCGAACTTGCCGCCGGACTCGACGGCCTTCATGAACTCGTCGTTCACACGAACCGAGTTGTTGGCGTTCTGGTACTGGACGGACGTGATGTCGTCGCCGCCCAGGTCCATGTCGAAGCCCGCGTCGCGCAGGGCGCGGATCTTCTCTTCTTCCTTCACCTTGGTCTCGATGAAGTTCTCGATGTCGGGGTGGTCGACGTCGAGGATGACCATCTTGGCCGCGCGGCGGGTGGCGCCGCCGGACTTGATCGTTCCGGCGGAGGCGTCGGCACCGCGCATGAAGGAGACCGGGCCCGACGCGTTGCCGCCGGAGGACAGCAGCTCCTTGGAGGAGCGGATGCGGGAGAGGTTCAGGCCGGCGCCGGAGCCGCCCTTGAAGATCATTCCCTCTTCCTTGTACCAGTCGAGGATCGACTCCATGGAGTCGTCGACGGCCAGGATGAAGCAGGCGGAGACCTGCTGCGGCTGGGGCGTGCCGACGTTGAACCAGACCGGGGAGTTGAAGCTGAAGATCTGGTGCAGGAGGGCGTAGGCCAGCTCGTGCTCGAAGATCTCGGCGTCCGCCGGGGAGGCGAAGTAGCTGTAGTCCTCGCCGGCCTTCCGGTACGTCTTCACGATCCGGTCGATCAGCTGGCGCAGACCCGTCTCGCGCTGCGGGGTGCCGACAGCGCCGCGGAAGTACTTGCTGGTGACGATGTTGACCGCGTTCACCGACCAGAAGTCGGGGAACTCGACGCCACGCTGCTCGAAGTTGATCGAGCCGTCGCGCCAGTTGGTCATGACGACGTCACGATGCTCCCAGACCACCTCGTCGTACGGGTGCACGCCAGGAGTGGTGTGGATGCGCTCGATACGCAGACCCTTGCTGGCCTTGGATCCCTTGTTGCGGGAACCCCGTGCCGGGCCGCTCGTCGTCTCGGTCATGCCGCCTCCCATATCGGGCTAAAACGCCCAGAAGTGCCCAGTTCTTCCTTGGGCACGGTGTGTGTCTGATGTCCGGGTCGTCGCGCGTACGCGCCGAGCCCGTGACAGGTCCTGAGGTGCCGCCGAATGTGCCGCTGTGCGGCTGACCGACAGGAGGGTCGGTCTAGTCGGCGGCGGCAGCGGGCACGGGAACCGCAGGGTTCCCGCCGGGCCCGCACTCCTGGGCCGAGGGCCGCGGGTCACGGAGTTCCGTGATCGCGGCCTCGAAGTCCTCCAGCGAGTCGAACGCCCGGTACACGGACGCGAAACGCAGGTACGCGACGACGTCGAGCTCCTGCAGCGGACCGAGGATGGCCAGGCCCACGTCGTGGGTGGTCAGCTCGGCGCTGCCGGTGGCACGCACCGCTTCCTCGACCCGCTGGCCGAGCTTGGCGAGGGCGTCCTCGGTGACCGGACGGCCCTGGCACGCCTTGCGCACCCCGGAGATGACCTTCGTACGGCTGAAGGGCTCGGTCACCCCGCTGCGCTTGACCACCATCAGCGAGGCCGTCTCCACCGTCGTGAAACGGCGGGAGCAGTCGGGGCACTGACGGCGCCTGCGGATCGACGTCCCGTCGTCCGTGGTGCGACTGTCGACCACTCGACTGTCGGGGTGCCTGCAGAAGGGGCAGTGCATGGTTCCAAGGCCTCCTTCGCGGTACGACTGAAGAGCTCCGGCAGGCCGCACAACGGGCCTTCGAAGCAGCTCCCAGCATAGTCGATGACCGGGGCCCGATGGACCGCGAAACACAACGTGTGGGCAGCTGTGGCGATTCAACCACTAGATCTGGGGGTTGGCCGGGCTACCACCCCTACGCGCGTGTCGCGGCGGAAAGGGGGCTGCGGCGGTCGCCCACGAGACTACGGGACCCGCAAGGGGAACCGGGATTCCGGTCCCCCGGACGGCGCATCGGGAGACCGCGGGAGACCGCCCCGACGGCTCCGGGGCGGCGTTCGACCCGACGGAGAAGGCTACCGTAATAAGCCGAATTGCCGTTCGGGCGATCGACCGGGACTCCCTCCGCAGGACCGAGCCATACACCCATCCGTACGAATAGGGCAGCCATTCTGCAGTTTTTCACTCGAACGTGTGTTTGGCGCAACCTTTCGAAAGCTACTACCGTTGTCCGGTCAGGGAGACCATTCGAGAGGGGCCGACCATGACCACCACCGCGGACAGCGCAACGATCGCCGCCCAGGACCGCTCCCAGGGCCGACTTGAGCCGGTGCATGCCATGAATGACGCAGCCACGAACCCCGAGGGCGCCAAGCCCACCCGCTCGCTGCCCGGCCGACCTCCGGGAATCCGGGCGGACAGCTCCGGCCTCACGGACCGGCAGCGGCGGGTCATCGAGGTCATCAGGGACTCCGTGCAGCGGCGGGGATACCCGCCGTCCATGCGCGAGATCGGGCAGGCGGTGGGGCTCTCCAGCACCTCGTCCGTGGCCCACCAGCTGATGGCGCTCGAACGCAAGGGCTTCCTCCGCCGCGACCCTCACCGCCCCCGGGCGTACGAGGTCCGGGGCTCCGACCAGCCGAGCACACAGACCACGGACACGGCCGGCAAGCCGGCGGCTTCGTACGTCCCGCTGGTCGGCCGGATCGCAGCCGGCGGCCCGATCCTCGCCGAGGAGTCCGTCGAGGACGTCTTCCCGCTCCCCCGGCAACTGGTGGGCGACGGCGAGCTGTTCTGTCTGAAGGTCGTCGGGGACTCGATGATCGAGGCCGCGATCTGTGACGGCGACTGGGTGACGGTCCGCCGCCAGCCGGTCGCGGAGAACGGCGACATCGTGGCCGCGATGCTGGACGGCGAAGCCACGGTGAAGCGCTTCAAGCGCGAGGACAACCACATCTGGCTGCTCCCGCACAACGCCGCGTACCAGCCGATCCCCGGCGACGACGCGACCATTCTCGGCAAGGTCGTCGCGGTGCTCCGGCGTGTCTGACGTCCGGCGTCCGTGCGTGTAGGGCCCTGGAACCCCCCGGGGGGTGCACGGGCCCACAACCACCAAAAACCGGGCCGGGCCCCCCCCCGAAAGGGGGCGGGTGACATAACGGCGGCCTCATCGGGCGTGGGCGC
>NZ_JBSGZD010000422.1:0-5066 GCF_053610825.1 Streptomyces sp. NPDC054863
GGCCCCCGCCCGGTAACCCGGCCGGCTAGGCCCCGTCGCAGGCCTGCGCGCGCTGTGCCCGCGCCAGGTCGTCGCGCGCCTCCAGCACCAGGCGGCGCAGCGCCGGGGCCGCGTCCGCGTGGGACGTGAGCCACCCGTCGGTGGCGGCCAGTGTCGCGGCCGGGTCCTGGAGCGCGGGATACAGGCCGCGGACGATCAGCACCCCGATCTGGATGGAGCGTTCCGCCCACACCCGCTCGATCGCGGCGAAGTACTTCGCGGCGTACGGGGCGAGCAGCTCGCGCTGACCGCTGCGTACGAAGCCCGCGTTGGTGGCCTCGACGAGGGCGTTGGAGAGGGCGTCGGACTCCACGACCGACGCCCACGCCTGCGCCTTGACCGCCTCGGACGGGCGGGAGGCCAGGCAGCGCACCTGGTGGCGCTTGCCCGAAGCGGTGTCGTCCCGGGCGAGTTCGGCGTCGATCGCCGACTCGTCGGCCCGGCCGTGCGAGACGAGCGGGGACAGGAACGACCAGCGCAGCTCCTGGTCGACGTCGAGACCGTCGATCCGCGCCGTACCGGCGAGCAGGCCCTCCAGGAGCTGGAAATCGGTCTCGCCGCAGGCTCCGGCGGCGAAGAAGCGCGCCCAGGTCAGCTGGTGCTCGCTGCCGGGCTCGGCGCTCCGCAGCTCGCGCAGCGCACCCGCGGAGAGGAGCCGGCCGCCCTCCTCGCGCCACTGGGGGGCCGCGTAGTGGACGAGCGCCGTCTGCGTCCACGCGTGCAGCATCTGGAGCACGCCGACGTCCGACTCGCGGCCCGCGAACCGCAGTACGAGGTCGATGAAGTCGCGGGCGGGCATGAGGCCGTCACGGGTCAGGTTCCACAGCGCGGACCAGCACAGGGCACGGGCCAGGGGATCCGTGAAGTCGCCGAGATGGGCGCGCAGGGTGTCCAGCGAGCCCGCGTCGAAGCGGATCTTGCAGTAGGTGAGGTCGTCGTCGTTGACCAGGATCAGCGCGGGCTTCTCGGTGCCGGTCAGGCCGGTGACGACCGTGCGCGGACCGGCCACGTCCGTCTCCGTCCGGGCGTAACGGACCAGCTCGCCGCCCTCCAGCCGGTAGAGGCCGATCGCGACGCGGTGCGGGCGCAGCTCCGGGGCAGCCGCCGCCGCAGCCTGCTGATGCGCGGGGAGGGTGGCCTGCTGGACCACCGCGAGCTCGGTGATCCGGCCCTCCGCGTCGTAAGTGACCTCCGGAGTGAGGGAGTTGACCCCGGACGTCTGGAGCCAGACGCGCGACCACTCGGTGAGGTCGCGGCCACTGGTCTCCTCCAGGGCGGAGAGCAGGTCGCCCAGCCGGGTGTTCCCGTACGCGTGCGCCTTGAAGTAGACGCGGGCACCCTCCAGGAACGCGTCCCGTCCGACGTACGCGACGAGCTGCTTCAGCACGGAAGCGCCCTTGGCGTACGTGATGCCGTCGAAGTTGAGCTTCGCGTCCTGGAGGTCTCGGATGTCGGCCGTGATCGGGTGCGTGGACGGCAGCTGGTCGGCGCGGTACGCCAGGGACTTGCGGCGGTTGGCGAAGGTGATCCAGCCGTCGGTGAAGCGGGTCGCCTCGACCATCGAGAAGGAGCCCATGAAGTCCGCGAAGGACTCCTTCAGCCACAGGTCGTCCCACCACTGCATGGTGACCAGGTCGCCGAACCACATGTGCGCCATCTCGTGCAGGATGACGTTCGCCCGGCCCTCGTACGACGAACTCGTCGTCTTCCCGCGGAAGATGAACTCCTCGGTGAAGGTGACCAGACCCGGGTTCTCCATCGCGCCGAGGTTGTACTCGGGGACGAACGCCTGGTCGTACTTCCCGAAGGGGTACGGGTAGTCGAAGTTGTCGTGGAAGAAGTCCAGGCCCTGCTTGGTGATCAGGAAGACGTCGTCCGCGTCGAAGTGCTTGGCGAGACCCTTGCGGCACATGGCACCCAGCGGGATGTCGAGAGTGCTGCCGTCCTCGAAGGTGCGGGTGTAGGAGTCCTCGACGTAGTGGTACGGGCCGGCCACGACGGCGGTGATGTACGTCGAGATCGGCTTGGTCTCGGCGAACGTCCAGGTGCCGTCCTCCAAGGTGCCCACGCCGTTGCTCCACACCGTCCAGCCCTCGGGCGCCCGCACCGAGAAGCGGTACGGAGCCTTCAGGCTGGGCTGCTCGAAGTTGGCGTACACGCGGCGGGCGTCGGCCGGCTCGTACTGCGTGTAGAGGTAGACCTCGCCGTCCTCCGGGTCGACGAAGCGGTGCATGCCCTCGCCGGTCCTGCTGTAGGCGCACTGGGCGTCCACGACGAGGACGTTCTCGGCGGCGAGGCCTTCGAGGGCGATGCGGGTGCCGTCGAAGACGGCCGCCGGGTCCAGCGCGGTGCCGTTGAGGGTCACCGCGTTCACGGACGGTGCGACCAGGTCGGCGAAGGTGGACGCGCCCGGCGTTCTGGCCCGGAAGCGGATCTCGGTCACCGAGCGGAACGTGCGCGGGCCGTCCCCCTCGTGGTCGCCCACTGCGGAACGCAGGTCGAGCGCGACCTCGTATCCGTCGACGGACAGCAGCTCGGCCCGGATCTGGGCTTCGTCGCGGGACAGGTTCTCACCGGGCACGGGCACTCCTTCGTGACACGTTCGACGCTTTTCGATACTCCTCGAAACAGCACCGATCCTCCCATGTGCGCCTGAAGCGGTGTGCACGGGAATGGTGCCGGGGGCCCGGTGGTTGTCAGGCACAGTGCCGCGACACTTGAAATATCAATGAGGAGAGACATGTCCCAGACCGCGAAGATCCCCGCAGACTTCTGGTTCGACCCGCTGTGCCCCTGGGCGTGGATGACGTCGCGTTGGATGCTCGAAGTGGAGCAGCAGCGTCCGGTCGAGATCCGCTGGCACGTGATGAGTCTGGCCGTACTCAACGAGGGCCGCGACGACCTTCCCGAGGAGTACCGGGAGGCCTTGAAGACGGCGTGGGGCCCGGTCCGCGTGGTCATCGCCGCCCAGCAGCTGCACGGCGAGGAGATCACCGGCGCGCTGTACACGGCGCTCGGCACCCGCATCCACAACGACGGCCGCGGCGTCACCGACGAGGTCATCGCGGAGGCGCTCGCCGAGGTCGGCCTGCCCGCCTCCCTCGCCTCCTACGCCACGTCCGACACCTACGACAAGGAGCTGCGGGCCTCGCACCTGTCGGGCATCTCCCTCGTCGGCGAGGACGTCGGCACGCCGGTCATCGCGGTCCCGGGCGAGGACGGCGGCCAGGTCGCCTTCTTCGGACCGGTCGTCACGCCGACGCCCAGGGGCGAGGCGGCGGCGAAGCTCTGGGACGGCACGCTGCTGGTCGCCTCGACCCCCGGCTTCTTCGAACTGAAGCGGACCCGGACCCAGGGCCCGGACTTCAGCTGACCGCGGGGCGCGGGGCGCGGGGCGCGGGGGAGGGGGAGGGCGGAGTGTGGTGGTCGTCGTGCGGGTACGTCGTGGTCGGCCGCGCAGTTCCCCGCGCCCCTGAAGACCTGCCCTCAGGGCGGCCCACCCCGACCGGCCCCGCCCAGCAGGCACCCGCCGCCGACCCCCCGTAGCGTCCCCCTATGGAGACAGGCGAGATACTCGGCGACAGCCACATAGGCACGGACCGCGCCCCCCGGGCCCCCCATGCCACCCTGCCCGTACGCCCGACCGACCGAGCTGTACGGGCAGGGTGTTACGCCCTCGCCGCCCTCTGGTGGCTGACCGGTCTGCGGCGGGCCGCCGCAGCCCTGCGGCACTACCTCGCCGGCACCGGCGCCCCGTACGCCCTGGACGCCGGCACCCTCGTCGCCCTCCCGCCCGTGCGGGCAGCCGTGAACGCCCGCCTCATGGAGGCGGAGGCGGGCCACTGGTCCGGCACCGACGACTGGCAGGGCGTCCGCATCGCCCCCTCCACCAGCCCCGACTGGTGGCTGGCCGTGCGCGGCGTCCAGTACCGCGTGGTCCGCCCCAACCCGCACTACTACCGCGTCGAGTTCCACAAGAGCTGGAACTTCGACCGCGGCGAATCCGGGTGCGGCAACCCCTTCACGTCCTTCGCCCGCCTCCACGGGGCCGGCCTGGCACGGGAGTTCACGGGTACCGGCCGCACCGGCTACCTCCCGCGCTGACCCGCCCCGTACCCACAGAAGAGCCCCCGCGAGTCATGTCCTCGCAGGGGCTCTTCGTCCATCCACCCGCCCGGTGAAGGTTGAGAAGACGATCACGAGCAGGGCGTTTCGGGTCCCGCCGGCCTGGCGGGAGTCACCACCGGCTCCGGGTCACGGAGCGATCAGCGGCTCCGGGTCACGGAGTGATCAGCGGCGTACGGTCCTTCGCCTCGGCGTAACGCTTCGCCACGTCCTGCCAGTTGACGACGGCCCACATGGCCTCGATGAAGTCGACCTTCTGGTTCTTGTACTGGAGGTAGAAGGCGTGCTCCCACGCGTCGAAGACCAGGACCGGGACGCTGCCCTGGCCGACGTTGCCCTGGTGGTCGTAGACCTGCTCGACGATGAGACGGCCCGAGACCGGCTCGTACGCGAGGACGCCCCAGCCGGAGCCCTGCGTCGTCGCGGCGGCCTTCGTCAGCTGCGTCTTGAACTTGGCGAAGGAGCCGAAGGACTCGGTGATCGCGTCCGCGAGGTCGCCGACACCGTCGGCGGCCGTCGGCTCGCCGCCACCGTTGCCGTCCTTCGGGGAGGCCATGTTGTGCCAGTAGATGCTGTGCAGGATGTGGCCGGAGAGGTGGAACGCGAGGCTCTTCTCCAGACCGTTGATCGAGCCCCAGGCGTCCTTGTCGCGCGCCTCGGCGAGCTGCTCAAGGGTGTCGTTGGCGCCCTTGACGTAAGCCGCGTGGTGCTTGTCGTGGTGCAGCTCGATGATCTGCGGGTTGATCACGGGCTCAAGCGCCGCGTAGTCGTACGGAAGTTCAGGAAGCGTGTAGATGGCCATGTCGTCCGACCCCTCCGATTGCTTATTGCAAGTCTTATGCATCTGCACGCTACCAGCAGTTATTTGACTGAGCAGCTTAGGTATGCCTCAGTAAAAAGCC
>NZ_JBSGZD010000423.1:0-4988 GCF_053610825.1 Streptomyces sp. NPDC054863
GACTCTATCAGACCGTTTCCGTTCCGATTTCCTCGGTGCTTTCCAGGTTCTTCGCTTTCGCGTTTTCCCTTTCCGGCGGTTCCGACTCTATCAGAAGCATTTCGGCCGAGCTAATCGGCGTCGGTGATTCTGAAAAGGGAATCGGGGGGGCTCTCAATGGAAATGAGATTCCGGAGAGCGAGCTAGAGACTAGCCGGTCACCATCAAGTTTGTCCAACTCAAGGCAACCGTTCGAATCTACCTCCCCTTTCGAACCATGTCAATGGTTTTTCGGGGCGAGGGAGAGACTAGCAGGTCAGGCAGGTCGCGTGCACATCAAGCGGCGGTCGGGAGCTCGGCGCTCCGGTCTACACGTTCCACATCGCCTTGTTCCCCTGCTCGGGCTGCTCTGCCGCCCCACACGTATACGTACACAAGGAATGCGACCTCCGCAGCGATGCCGATGGTGATGCGCGCCCAGGTGGGAAGGCCGGAAGGGGTGACGAACCCTTCGATCAGGCCGGAGACGAAGAGGACCAGGGCCAGACCGATGGCTATGCCGAGTGCCGCTCTGCCCTCCTGCGCCATGGCCGCTCGACGGGTGCGCGGGCCCGGGTCGATGAGGGTCCAGCCGAGGCGCAGGCCGGTGCCGGCGGCTACGAAGACAGCCGTGAGTTCCAGCAGGCCGTGCGGGAGCACCAGACCGAGGAAGGTGTCGAGACGGCCGGCGGAGGACATCAGGCCGATGCCGACACCGAGGTTGAGCATGTTGATGAAGAGGACCCAGAGGACGGGAACACAGAGAAACGCACCGAGGACGAGGCATATGGCTGCCGCCTTGGCATTGTTCGTCCAGACCTGGGCGGCGAACGAGGCCGCCGGGTGGCTCGAGTAGTACGCCTCGTACTGGCCGCCCGGGCGGGTCATCTCACGGAGGTCGGCAGAGGCTCCTATGGAGGCCTGGACCTCGGGGTGGGAGGCGATCCACCAGCCGATCACCGCGGCCACCGCTATGGAGAGCAGAGCTGAGGGGATCCACCAGCGGCGGCTGCGGTAGACCGCGGCCGGGAAGCCTGCCGTCAGAAACCGGGCCGCGTCCCGCCAGGAGGCCCGGCGGGTGCCGGTGACGGTGGAGCGGGCACGGGCCACTAGCTGAGTGAGGCGGGCGATGAGGGTGGGATCCGGGGCGGTCGACTGGAGAAGGGAGAGATGGGTAGCGGTGCGCTGGTAGAGGGCCACCAGTTCGTCGACCTCGGCGCCGGTGAGACGGCGGCGTCGGCCCAGGAGTTGATCGAGTCGGTCCCACTCGGCGTGGTGGGCGGTCACGAAGACGTCGAGGTCCATGGTCGGCTGCTGCTCCAGGCACTGGGTCCGGGTCCGGCGGGAAGGCACAGCACTGCGCGCGCTTGGGGTCAGCTTGGCAGACTGAGGAATTCAGGGGTGGCGAAGGTCTGCGAGAGGTGAGCACCGGTGAGCGAGTTCGTGACGGGCGATGCGGTGGTGCTCGGGGTACGGCCGGCACGCCTGCCGAGCCGGGCGTTGGCCCTGTTGATCGACATGGCCGTGGTCTGGTCGGTGTACCTCGGGGTGACGCTGGCACTGACGTTGGCCACTGCTTCGCTGGACGATGCTGCTGTGGCGGCGATCATGGTGGCCTCGTTTCTGCTGGTGCTGGTGGGGGCGCCGATCGCGGTGGAGACCCTCACACGCGGACGGTCGCTCGGGAAACTGGCCTGCGGGCTGCGGGTCGTGCGGGACGACGGGGGGCCGATCCGGTTCCGGCACGCGCTGGTGCGGGGGGCGGTCGGCGTCGTCGAGATTCTGATGACCTTCGGGGTCGTCGCTTGTATCGCTTCACTGGTGTCCGAGCGGGGGCGGCGGATCGGGGACGTGTTCGCCGGAACTCTGGTGGTGCGGGAGCGGGTGTCGGCCGGGCGTACCGACGCGGTGCCTGCACCGCCGCCGTGGCTGGTGGGGCGGTTCGCGGAGCTGGACCTGTCACGGGTGCCCGATGGACTGTGGTTGGCCGTACGCCAGTTCCTGACGCGGATGCGGCAGTTGGATCCACCGGTGGGCGGGGCGATGGCGGGCCGGTTGGCCGCTGATATGGCGGGCTTCACGGGAGTTCCGGTGCCGTCGGGGGTGCCTGCGGCTGCCTACTTGGCTGCCGTGATGCAGGAGCGGCAAGTGCGGGACTCCCGGCGGGCTTTCCTGGCTTCGGCTTCGGCTTCGGCTTCGGCAGAAGAGGCTGTGGGCGCGGGTGGAAGGGGATACGGGGGAATGGGAGGCACGGCCTTTGCAGCTCCCGTGAGTTCTGATGTGCCTGCGGCGCCTGTGGCTAGTGCTGCCCCGTTGCCTGCCCCGTTGCCTGCGCCTGTGGTGAGCCCGTCCGTTGAGTCGGATGAGGTGAAGGGGAGGCCTGCGGGAACGACTGGGTTTGCCCCGCCCGCCTAGTAGGTGTCGGGGGTGGTGGGCTCCGTGGGGAAGACCGACGGCGGTGTATCGAGGTGCTCAAGCTCGATTCCCGGAGCCGCGAGGACGACGTCGCCTGCGATGTGGATCTGGTGTTGTTCACCGGTGTCCAGGGCGTTGACCTGGTATTCGTCCACCATCAAGGGGCCGTTGTCAGTGGCGTGTGCTTCGCTTTTTACCAAGGCCCAGGACTGGTCGAGCGTACGTGGTGCCAGGACCGGGTCGGTGAAGGCGACCAGGCGGACACGAGTGGCGGGGGAAGTGGGGGTGAGGCGCAGGAGTCGGGTGACAGCGACGAGGAATGCCGGGGAGGTGCCGGTGAAGGCGTGGGCGCGGACACTGCCTTCGGTGGCGTGCTCTCCGGTCGGGTCGGTACGGACCCAGGTGACGCCGTCGATGGCGGCACCGCGGATCTGCCAGCTCGATGCGTGGAGTTCGAGACGGATGGGGCGGCCGAGGTCGTCGAGGGCGAGGTCGACGGAGCCGGCGTGGTCGCCGGAGGGGGTGGTGGTTTGGGAGACGTAGCGCCAGCCGGAGGGGCCTGGCGCGCAGTGGAAGTGTTCTTCGCCGAGGGGAGTGTGATCGTGGGGATCGTGGAGCGAATATCGGCCGCGGGGCATGGGGTCCTTGGGTCTTTCCGGCTCTGTCTCGGCTTGTGCGCCGGACACGGGGCAGGCCCCCGGCGCGTGGTCCGGGGGCCTGCCTGACAGCTGGGGCTGTCTACTGCTGCTGAGCGGCGTGGCGCCGGTTGCTCAGTAGCGGTAGTGGTCGGCCTTGTACGGGCCCTCGACGGGGACGCCGATGTAGTCGGCCTGCTCCTGGCGGAGCGTCGTGAGCCGGACACCCAGGGCGTCGAGGTGGAGCCGGGCGACCTTCTCGTCGAGGTGCTTGGGCAGCACGTAGACGTCGGTCGGGTACTCCTCCTGCTTGGTGAACAGCTCGATCTGGGCCAGGGTCTGGTCCGCGAAGGAGTTGGACATCACGAAGGAGGGGTGGCCGGTGGCGTTGCCGAGGTTCAGCAGGCGGCCCTCGGAAAGGACGATCAGGACCTTGCCGTCCGGGTAGGTCCAGGTGTGGACCTGCGGCTTGACCTCGTCCTTGACGATGCCCGGGGTCTTCGCGAGGCCGGCCATGTCGATCTCGTTGTCGAAGTGGCCGATGTTCCCGACGATGGCCTGGTGCTTCATCTTGGCCATGTCCGAGGACATGATGATGTCCTTGTTGCCCGTCGTCGTCACGAAGATGTCCGCGATACCGACGACGTCGTCGAGGGTGGCGACCTGGTAGCCGTCCATCGCCGCCTGCAGGGCGCAGATCGGGTCGATCTCGGTGATGATCACCCGGGCGCCCTGGCCGCGCAGCGATTCCGCGCAGCCCTTGCCGACATCGCCGTAGCCGAAGACGACCGCGACCTTGCCGCCGATGAGGACGTCGGTGGCGCGGTTGATGCCGTCGATCAGGGAGTGGCGGCAGCCGTACTTGTTGTCGAACTTCGACTTCGTCACGGCGTCGTTCACGTTGATCGCCGGGAAGAGCAGGTTGCCGTCGCGCTGCATCTCGTACAGACGGTGCACGCCCGTGGTGGTCTCCTCGGTCACGCCGCGGATCTCCGAGGCGAGCTGGGTCCACTTCTGGGGGCTCTCACCGAGGGTGCGGTTGAGGAGCGTGAGGATGTAGGCGTACTCCTCGGAGTCCGCGGTGGACGGGTCCGGGGCGGCGCCCGCCTTCTCGAACTCGACGCCCTTGTGGACGAGGAGGGTGGCGTCGCCACCGTCGTCCAGGATCATGTTCGGGCCGCCGGTGGGGGTGTTCGGCCAGGTCAGCGCCTGCTCCGTGCACCACCAGTACTCCTCCAGCGTCTCGCCCTTCCAGGCGAAGACCGGGACGCCCTGCGGGTCCTCGGGGGTGCCGTTCGGGCCGACCGCGATGGCGGCGGCGGCGTGGTCCTGGGTGGAGAAGATGTTGCAGGAGGCCCAGCGGACCTCGGCGCCCAGGGCGACCAGGGTCTCGATGAGGACCGCGGTCTGCACGGTCATGTGGAGCGAGCCGGTGACCCGGGCGCCCGCGAGGGGCTGGGTGGCGGCGTACTCCTTGCGGATCGACATCAGGCCGGGCATCTCGTGCTCGGCGAGAGTGATCTCCTTGCGGCCGAAAGCGGCGAGGGAGAGGTCGGCGACCTTGAAGTCCTGGCCGGTGGCGACAGTCGTCATGAAGAGCTGCTCCTCGTGAGGTGGTTCGAGGTGGTTACGGCTGATCTGCGGCGGTGGGCATACGAATGCCCGAGCACTCGCAGCGCAGTCCGTCGGAGGCCCTCTCTCCCTCGGCCGGTCCACGGACCGCCCGACCGCCATCAGCAGCGACGTCTGACTAGGTTACGAACCTACACCGGTCGATCCAGTGGCCCCCAGCCCCTCCCGAGTGTGATGTCGGCTTGAAATCACGTTCCTCATAAGGGCAATTAGGAATCTTCAGGACTTCTGGGCACCCAGGAGTGCAGCAAAGATGCAGCAAGGTCCCCGCCCTGGCCGGGCGGGGAC
>NZ_JBSGZD010000424.1:0-4940 GCF_053610825.1 Streptomyces sp. NPDC054863
GCTCCGGCAGCCGCGCCCACGGTCGCCGTCGAACTGCCGGCGGGTGCCGCCTCGGGCTGCTCGCCCGCGGCGACGCCGCCGCGCGGCGGGGCGACGCTCGGACCTGTCTCGCCGCCGCCCGGCGGGGTGACGGCCGGACCCGTGCCGCTGCCCGCGGACACCCCACCGGATGCGGAGGGAGCCGAGGGGGCCGAGGAGGGGGTGGCCGTCCGCTCGGCGGTCGACGGGGTCGCCTTCGGGGTGGTGTCGGCGAAGGCCGTGGTGGCCGGGAGGCAGATCGCGCCCGCCGTGACAGCGGCGAGTACGGCGTGGCGCAGGGGGGTCTTCAGGGACAGCAACGACATCTACGGGGCTCCGTTCCGATTCGGCCTCTTCGACGGCGCGGGTACGGACGCGTACCCCGCCGCGAGGCGTGGCCACAGGTTGGCGCGAAGTTATGAAGAAGCTGTCAGGAAGCTGTGGTCTTCGGATCAGGCCTGTTCGGGGCCGGGTTCGGGCCCTGCCCGGGACCCGTCGGAGCGGTCCGCTGCGGTGCGGTGGGGAGGCGGAGGGTGAAAACGGACCCCGCGCCCGGAGAGCTCGTGGCGGACACTGTGCCGCCGTGCGCCTCGATGAGTTTCCGTACGATCGCCAGCCCGAGCCCGCTGCCACCGGTGCGCCGGCTGCGTGACTTCTCGGCGCGCCAGAACCGGTCGAAGACGTGCGCGAGGTCCTCGGGCGGAATGCCGACGCCGGTGTCCGCGACCTCCACCAGCACCGCGTCCCCGGCCGGTGACCCCAGCGCGCGCAGGGTGACGCGTCCGCCCGCGGGAGTGTGGCGCACCGCGTTGGAGACCAGGTTGCCGACGGCCTGCCGCATACGGACCGGGTCGGCCGTCAGCGGGGGGACCGGGCGGTCCGGCGGCGGGGCGCACACCGTCAGGGCGACGCCCGCCGTCTCCGCGTGCGTCTGGTGGGCGGCGGCGACCTGCGCGAGCAGCCCCTCGACGCGCACCGGCTCCAGGTGCAGCCGCAGCGCCCCGGCGTCGGCCTGGGCGAGGTCCTGGAGGTCGTCGATGATGTGCTGGAGCTGCAGGGCCTCCTCGTGCAACGAGGCGATGAACGCCGGGTCGGGCTCGGCCACCCCGTCCTGCACGGCCTCCAGCCAGCCACGGATGTTGCTCAGCGGGGTGCGCAGCTCGTGCGCGACATCACTGACCATGGCCTTGCGCTGGCCCTCCAGTTGGGAGCGGTGCGCGGACATGTCGTTGAACGTCGCGGCGAGACGGCCGATCTCGTTGTCGGCCGCCACGCGCACCGGCGTGGTGTCCGCGCCGTCGCGCATCCGCTGGGCGGCGCTCGTCAGTGCCTGGAGGGGGCGTACGAGCCGGACGCCCGCCAGCACCGAAGCGCCGACCGTGAGGGCCAGCACGAGCGCGGCGGTCCCCGCGATCTTGGCGGTGTTGGCGGGGGAGAGGTCGAATCCCGGCACGGTGGCCGCCCCCGCGTCTCCTATGAACAGCAGCGCGGGCGAGGCGACGTACGAACTGAGCTGCTCGCGGCGGGCCGTTCCCACGCAGGAAGCGATCGCCCGGTCGCCCTCGGAGTCGCGGGGGACCTCGCTGCCCACGCCGCCGCCCGCATAGCTGGGCGCGGGTTCGGGAGTGACCACCTGCGGGGGCTCGACGGGCGAGCCCTCCTGGCCCCAGGAGAGGTCGAGTTTCAGCCGGACGCCCGCCCGGCCCTGCCGTGCCAGGCAGGCGTCGGCGAGTTGGTTGAGGGCGCGGAGCGCCTTTCGCTCGGTGGCCGTGGGGACGTCCAGGGAGTCGGTCGGACACCGGGAATCGTGGAGGCGGCCGGGGTCGTTGCCCACCACCTGGACCGTGGGGCGTCCGCTCCGGCTCGTCACCACGTCCGATGCGATGCCCGAGTCGTCGAGACAGGCCACCACCCGGTCGGCGATCTGCCGCAGGTTCCTCAGCTCCGTCGCCGGAAGCCGGAACGGGCCCACCGCCCGCGGATCGACCCGGTCCGCCGGAGTCCCGGCGCTCCCCGAACTCTCGGCCGCCAGCGCGGTGTCCATGGAGAGCGGGTCGACGACGGCCGAGGCCTGGGCGGGCAGCGCGGCCGAGGCCGGCGCGGCGGCCGAGTCGGCGAGCGGCGTCCTGGCCTCGGTGGTCAGGGCGATCCGGCGGCCGGACTGCTCGGCCAGCTCGCGTACGGTCTTCTCGACCCCGTCCCAGGTGCGGTGGGCCGCCGCGTAGCCGAGCAGGCTGTGGTAGATCCGGGCGTCGGCGGTCAGGTTCTGGCCCTGTTCCTGCCGGATGGCGCCGGACGTCGTCTGGACGGCGAGCCAGGCGGTGGCCGCCACCGAACACGCCGCCACCAGTGCGGACACGGCCAGCAGACGCCCCAGCAGACTCTTGCGCAACGGCAGTCTCGTCCGCCGCGTCGCCGCCCCCGGCACTGGGGTGTCCCGGCGGCCGGCCCTACGACGACGCACGGGACGCCGCCTTCGCCGGATCCGTCAGCTTGTAGCCGACACCGAAGACGGTGAGTAGCCGGACCGGCCGGCGCGGGGCCGGTTCGATCTTCTTGCGCAGGTTCATCACGTGCACGTCGACGGTCCGGTCGCTGATGTACCGGTCGAAACCGTGCAGTTCGGCGAGCAGTTGCTGACGGGTGAAGACCCGGTCGGGCTCGGCCACGAGCGCCGCGAGGACGCGGAACTCCCCGGGCGTGCAGTCCACCGCCCGGCCGTCGACCGACACCAGGTGCCGGACGGAATCGATCACCAGCCCGCCCACGCTCAGCACGCAGTCGTCGGCCGATGGGGCGCCGTCGTCGGCGGTACGCCGGGTGCGGCGCAGCAGCGTGCGCACCCGGGCCATGAGTTCCCGCGGGCTGTACGGCTTGGTGACGTAGTCGTCGGCCCCGAGGTCGAGGCCGAGCAGCAGGTCGTCCTCGGTGGAACGGGCGGTCAGCATCAGCACCGGCACCTCACGCTGCTCCGCCCGCAGAATGCGGACCACGTCCAGTCCGTCGGCCCGCGGCATCATCACATCGAGAACCAGCAGGTCCGGCTCCCCCTGCCGGACCGCCTCCAGGGCCGCGAAACCGTCACCGACCGCGGTGACGGCATGACCTTCGCGTTCCAGGTAGCGGCGCAAGAGCTCGGCCTGCTTCTCGTCGTCCTCAGCGATGATCACGTGTGCGCACACGCATCAGATCGTATAAGCATGCGAGCGGCGGGCGGCGGGCGGCCGTCGTCGGCCCCGGGCCTGACGCGGGCCACCCGCGCCCCGCCCGGTGACTCGTGGGCCACGAAACGTGTCTCCGCCGCGGGCGCACACCAGCGCCGTGGCACCGTCACGCTCGTGGCGCAGGTCCTGGCCGGACAGCTTCAGGGGCTCGCCGGGCGTCACCTGCACAGTGGTCAGCACACCCGTCGGTGAAGAGGTGTCCAGGATGCCCTTGTCGCGCAGGTCGAGGACCGACAAATCACCCAAACCCCGTTCGTCGTCCGGCCGGTGGGCCGATCCGCACCTGCTGATCATCCCGGGCAGGTCCGCGGGAGCGGGGCCCTGCCGATGTTCCACCACAGGTGCGCCTTGAGAGGTGCCTTCAGCACTCCTCGGCCCCGGGAGTGACCAGCGAGTGACCCGTGCGTGAGAGGGCCAGGAGAACGTGCCTGTCAGGCAGCTTCCCGCGCACCCACGAGGTGCCTCCGGGAAGGTTCCGGCGGACACAGGGCCCGCCGGCCACGACAAGGAGACCTCCGATGCGTCATCAGGCTCTTTCCCACCGCAGCTTCATGGCCCTGGCCACTGCGGCGCTGGCTCTGTCCGGCGCTGTGCTCACGCCGTCCCCTGCGGCCGCGGCCGATCCGCAGGGCGACTTCACGGCTCATGGTGTGAAGATCCGCAGCGGCTACACGCTCAACTCCCGCGTCAGGGGACACGGAAATCCGGGTGACGGTTTCACCTGGATGGGCGGCCAGAGCACCGGAGCCGACCCCGTGACCTGTCCGGACGGCAGGGTCGATGACCACTGGACGTACGTCCACAACAACCGGACCGGCGTGGAGGGTTACGTCTCGGACTGCTTCATCCGGCGGTTCTGACCCGTGACGGACGGGTGGCCGTCGGCGCCGCTGCACGCCCTGGCCACGAGCGTGCTCGGCAGGGATCGGTGAGCGGCGGCGGCTCCGTTTCGGGGGTGGGCCGGGGTGGGTGGTCTTGTGCCGCTGATCCCTGTTCCCGACACTGCGGTCAGTGGATCCGACCCGGGGGTGGGAATGGCAGCTCAGCGCAAGCGCCGCAGACGCTCGAAGCGGCAGCGGCAGCAGTTGACGCGGTGGGGCGCGTCGGCGGGCGCGGTCCTCCTGGTACTGCTGGTCGTGACCTGGCACGCCGTGTGGCCGTACCTTCTGGGGGCTGTGGCACTCGTGCTCGTCGGGGGCGCGGGGTGGTGGCTGTGGCAGGCGCACCGGCGGGAGCGGGCGGGCGACGCGGCCTGGCGGGTGGCGGAGGAGCGCAGGGCGCGGGAGCTGTCGATGGCGGCGGTGGACGCGATGTCGTGGCAGGAGTTCGAGACCTACGTCGCGCAGCTGTGCGTCCGCGACGGGTGTACCGAGGTGCTGGTGAGCGGCAGGAGCGGCGACCTGGGCGCGGACGTCGTCGGCCTGCTCCCCGACGGGAAGCGCCTCGTCGTGCAGTGCAAGCACTACGCACCCGAACGGTCGGTGGGTTCGGGGGACATGCAGAAGTTCGTGGGCACCGCGAGGCCGGAACACCGCGCCGATGTGGCCCTGTACGTGACGACCGGCAGGGCCTTCACCCGCGACGCGCAAGGGCTGGCGCTGCGCAACGACATCATCGCGATGCACCGCGACCTGCTCGGCTCCTGGGTGAAAGGGGCCACCCTGCAGTCCTTGCTGCCGTTGAACGGCTCCGGCGGCG